>JANXPR010000116.1 GCA_025357215.1 Acidobacteriaceae bacterium
TGGCAATCTGTTGGAAACTCGGATGGAAATCACAACCTATAATCTTCATTGCGGCTCCTTTCTCTCCGAGTCTTGGTTTTCGCAAACTCAAGTTTACTCGGCACTCGGATTGGAGCCGTCGTTGTTATCTAATCAAGCAAGGCCGAGTCACGCTTGCGTGATGCGGGCGCGTCGAACGGATCCCGAGAATCTGTCCCCGGCCATGCTGCGTTAGGGAGTTCTCACAATGAAAGTGGGATCTTCGAAGCATTGGATTGTGGAGCGCAGGCGCCCTCGCCTGCGAGCGATTCAATTAAGTATGAAGATCCAGAACGAACAGCGAGGATTGTGTGGCACCGGCACTCTTGCCGGTGTGGTTTGTCATCGATCAACTGACTGATGCGGATTAATCTACGGACGCGTTCTTTCCATCTCTATTCCCACCAATTCTCGCAAGAGCGATCCACCAATCAGTGTCATCTGTGCCAATCAGTGGTGAAACTTGTTTTTCTCCGCGTCTCCGCGGTGGAAACTCCTAAAGCCCCTTCACAATCCTCTCCAACTCCTTAGCAATCTCTTCCGCGTCCGCCGTCGCCTCAAACTTCACCGGATCGCCAATCCTCACCTGCACCGCCCCCGGAGGAGCGTAGTGTTTCTTCGCCGCGCGGAACGGAAACAGCCCATCAATCTTCATCGGGATCACGGGTAGGTTCAAATGCGTGGCCAGCAATCCAATGCCGCTGCGGAACGGATTCATTTCTCCCGTCTCCGTGCGCTTGCCCTCGGGAAAGATAACAATGTTGAATCCACGATCAGCCGAGTCGCCGGCAAACTTGAAACTCTCTCGATAGCCAGCCTTCTGCGGCAACGCGAACACGTTAAAGAACAGCGCAATCAGCGTGTAGCGCACCGGCAGCCACCACCGCAGCAAGAAGAACGTCTCTTTCGGCGGATGAATCATCTCGCGCAGCATTTCGCCTTGCATGGCCACCGCCAGCCGCGTACGTAGACGGAAGGGAAGTGCCGCCATCACAAAGCCAATATCGATTTGCGAAATGTGATTGCAGATAATCAGAGCCGGACCTTGAAAGCCTTTTAGCTTTTCCCGACCCATCACTTTCGGCCGCGCCATAACCAGTATGTAAGGCAGCGTCACCAGGTGATAGCCTAGTGCGCGCATCCAAGTGAACGGCCAACGTTGGGCCCATCGCGGATACGGATAACTTTTCGGACGCGCCTCTGGCTGACCTGCGGCGGCTTTGGTCTTCAGCAATTCTTCCAGATCCGCCACGGTTGTCGCCTGCGAAAACTCGCGATCACCCAGATCAACCTGATAGCGGTTCTCTAGCGCCGCCACCAGTTCCACTCGGTCCAGCGAACTCAAATTCAAGTCATCTTCCAGCCGCGCGCCCGGCGTAAGCGCTACTTTGCGTCCAGAAATACTTTGGATCAGCTCTTGCAACGTGCCCGATCCCGCCCCCTCTTCGCTCGTCGCCGCACCGCCATGTCCGTTCATCTGCGCTTCGGCTGTGCGCTTGATGATTTCCAGCTTTGGCTTCAACGTCGACGTTCGCGGAAAATCCTCGTCCGGCCACGCGTACCAGGCTCGAATCTTCTGGAAGTCCGCCAGCGTTTGGTTCGCTGCCGCTACCACCGCGTTTGCCGCCGCCGGATCGCGCAGCAGCAGCACCGCACAGGCTTCGGCGTTCCCGCCGCGCGCTGTCCCAAACACCACGCAATCGCGGACGTCATTTTGCTTCCGCAGCGCCTGCTCCAAATCCTCCGGATAAACCTTTAGCCCCGCCGGTGTCACAATCACGTTCTTGCTGCGGCCTTTAAAATACAAATTGCCTTCTGCATCCAGCGCACCCAGGTCGCCAGTGCGAAACCAGCCTTCTTCGCCGGACACCGGCTTCAACTCTTTCCCCTGCCAGTATTGTTGCGCCACGTTCGATCCGCGCACCATGATCTCGCCCGTCTCCGGATCAAGTTTCATCTCGCGCCCTGCCAGCACTTTGCCAATCGACTTCCGTCCCGGCTTGAACGGATGGTTCAGACTCACCAACGAGCTCGTTTCCGTCAGTCCATAGCCCTGAACAATTCCATATCCGATTCGCCGCCAGAATTCTTCGGTGATCGGATCGAGCGCCGCGCCGCCGCACACAATCGCCCAGAATTTCCATCCCAGGTAGCGATGCACTTTGCGGAACATCCACACGCGTTTCAGGAACCGCTGGTTCTCCGCCGTTTCCCAATGCTTTTTGATTTCCGGCCCCAGGTCCATTTCTAGTTTGTTCTTGAAAGATTCCGCCACCCGCGGCACCGCGATCAGCACCGAAACCCGTTCCCGCTTGATGGACGAGATCACTTCCGCAGGATTGAATTCATCCTGAAACAGCACGGTCGCCCGGATTACCGGCGGGATAAACATGCCCATCGTTTGTCCAAAAACATGGCTTAGCGGAAGCATGTGCAGAAATCGCACTGGATGGTAAATCCGCTGGTAATGGCGATACTTCGGAATTTCGCGCTCAATCGGATCAACGCTGGTCAGTATGTTGCCATGCGTCAGTACCACGCCGCGCGGTTCCGCAGTCGTTCCTGAAGTAAAGATAATCTGTGCTTTGTCGTCGCGAGTGATCCCGACCGGCGCGTAAGGCTCGGCCGACCTCGTCGCCACCGCTTCGCTTAGCGTTTCCAGTTCCATCTGTGCCACGCCGCCAACGTGCTCCGCCAACGCCGCAGAACAGATCACCAACTTAGCGTCCACGTCCGCCGCTACGCGTCGCGCAAAGTCCGCCGACGCGATCTTGTC
>JANXPR010000120.1 GCA_025357215.1 Acidobacteriaceae bacterium
CCATGATCGCCGCAGCCATCCATAAGATCGCGAACCACCGTATCTCGCTCAGCCGGCAGGAAGCGCGGGACGTGATGTCCATGGTGCTGACTGGCCAGGCCACGGACGCGCAGATCGCCGCGCTGTTGGTTTCCTTACATATGAAGGGCGAGACGGTGGACGAGATCGTGGGCTTTGCGGAAGCCATGCGCGCCGCGGCGCAACGCATTTCCAATGGCGATGGCACTGCGCTGGACATCAGCGGCACCGAACGCGATGCGCTGGTCGATACTTGCGGTACCGGCGGCGACGCCAGTGACACTTTCAACATTTCCACTGCGTGCGCGCTGACTATTGCCGGCGCCGGCGTGCGCGTAGCTAAGCATGGCAATCGCGGCATCACGTCCAAATGCGGATCGGCGGACGTAATGGAAGCGCTGGGCGTGAACATTACTCTCCCGCCCGAGCGTATTGCCGAATGTCTGCGTGAAGTGGGCATTGCTTTCATGTTTGCTCCAGCCATGCATACGGCCACCAGGTATGTGCAGACAGCGCGCCGTGATCTGCGTCCACTGCGCAGTGTGTTCAACCTGCTGGGCCCGTTGACGAACCCGGCGGGAGCGTCAGCGCAGGTCGTCGGCGTGTATTCAGAAGATCTGGTGGAGAAGCTGGCCAAAGCGCTACACCTGCTTGGACTGAATCGGGCTTTGGTGGTGCATGGCGCGGATGGGCTGGACGAGATTTCCATCAGCGGTCCGACCAAGATTGGCGAAGTGCGCGGCGAGTGGGTCCGCGTGTATGAAGTCACGCCCGCGCAATTTGGACTGGAAGCCGCTCCGCTCAGCGCGATTGCCGGCGGCGATCTTCACGTGAACGCCGAGATCATTCGCAAGATTCTTGCTGGAGAAAAGTCTCCGCGGCGCGATATCGTGCTCATGAACGCCGCCGCGGCGCTGGTCGCCGCCGGACGCGCTGACTCGCTAGCGGAAGGCATGCCGTTGGCCGCGCAGTCGATTGACTCAGGCGCCGCGCGAAAGAAGTTGGATGCGCTGGCGGAATTCACCAACCGTTGATTCTTGTCGCTCCGCGACAAACCGCTCGGCAGCAACGTTTTCGGTCCACTTTTTCCTGCCTGGTAACGGCACGCCTCGGCGCGCAAGTCGGCCTCGCGGCCTTTTTCAGAGAATTTCGCGCCTGTAGATCTGCCTATTAACCCATTCCGCCATTTACAATCAGTAATCTAAGAACCCAGTTGAGGTCCCCATGTCCTTGTCCCTAAGCCGCCGAGCCGCGCTTACCGTGCAATCTGAAATTCGCGTGATGTCCCTGGAGTGCGAGAATGTGAAAGGCATCAATTTGGCCCAGGGTGTTTGCGATACGGAAGTCCCCGAGCCGGTGCGCACCGCCGCTAAGCGCGCGATTGACGGCGGCATCAACAGCTACACGCGGGCGGAGGGCCTGGCGCCCATCCGGGAAGCCATCGCGGATAAGATGAAGCGCTTCAATGGAATCGAGTGCGATCCGAATACAGAAGTGATCGCGCACTCGGGATCGACGGGCGCATTTTATGCTTCGTGCCTGGCTCTGCTCAATCCCGGCGACGAGGTCATTTTGTTTGAACCTTTCTATGGATACCACTTGAATACCTTGATCGCGGTGGAAGCCGTGCCGGCATTTGTCACGCTGCGCGCGCCGGATTGGAAATTTACGCCCGAAGACCTGGAGCGCGCCGTTACGCCGCGTACGCGGGCCATCATGATCAACACGCCGGGGAATCCTTCCGGCAAGGTGTTCACGCGCGAAGAGCTGGAATGGATTGCGGCGTTCGCTATCAAGCATGACTTGTTCGTCTTCACCGACGAAATCTACGAATATTTCATCTACGAAGGCCGGCACATCAGTCCGGCAACGCTGCCCGGCATGTGGGAGCGGACCATTACCATCTCCGGCTATTCGAAAACGTTCAGCATCACCGGGTGGCGCGTTGGCTACACCGTTTGCCATCGCAAATGGGCGCAAGCCATGGCGTACTTCCATGATCTGGTTTACGTATGCGCGCCGGCGCCGCTGCAGATCGGGGTGGCGGAAGGCATTCGCCAGTTGCCGGAAAGTTTCTATCAGGAGATTTCGCGCGAATACGTTCAGAAGCGTGACCAGCTTTGCAGCGTGTTGAAGGAAGTGGGACTGACGCCTTCGGTGCCTAAAGGTGCGTACTACGTGCTTGCGGATGCGGGCATTCTTGGCGGCAAGACCAGTAAGGAAAAGTCGATGACCTTGTTGCGCGAAACCGGAGTGGCATCGGTCGCAGGCAGTGCGTTTTATCACGGTGGTGGCGGCGAAAACCTGATCCGCTTCTGCTTCGCCAAAACCGAAACCGAGTTGGATGAAGCCTGCAAGCGTTTGCGGGCGTTGCCCAATAGGCTCGGTAAGCAGACTACTGCTTCGCACAGCAGATAGCCTGCATCCCCGAGCGAAGCGATTGGTTTGGCACTTTCCCCGATCCCGGCGATCACGGCGATCCCACACCCTCCCTCTTCATCGGCAATAACATACTTGACACAGTAACCATTTTCCGGTACTCTGGTCTTGCTATGAAACAGCCTAAGACCTTGCAAGCCGCAATCATCTTTTACGCCGATCCTGACAACTGCCTGAATCATCTTGTGGCGCAACGC
The DNA here is from genome assembly GCA_025357215.1 of Acidobacteriaceae bacterium. Lineage (GTDB taxonomy): Bacteria > Acidobacteriota > Terriglobia > Terriglobales > Acidobacteriaceae > Angelobacter. The sequence goes on from JANXPR010000120.1 coordinate 2,655, forward strand.
TGGCCCGATGGTGTCGAGTGTCCAACTTGCGGCGGTAAAGAAGTGAAATTCATTCCGACTCGCCGCATCTGGGAGTGCAAGACCAAACACCCCAAGAAACAATTCAGCATCAAGATAGGAACCATATTCGAGGACAGTCCAATCGGACTCGATAAATGGCTCACTGCTGCATGGATGGTTGCCAACTGCAAGAATGGCGTTTCCTCTTACGAGATTCATCGTGCTATCGGTGTCACTCAGAAAACCGCATGGTTCATGCTGCACAGAATCAGACTCGCAATGCAGGATGAAGATGCGGGAAAATTTCAAGGGCACGTCGAAGTTGACGAAACCTTCATCGGCGGTAAGGCCCGTTTCATGCACAAGAAACAACGCGCCAAAATGACTCAGCCGGGAATGCCAAAAGGGGGAGCCAATAAAGTTATCGTTGGTGGAGTTTTGGAACGCGGCGGCAAAGTGAGAACTCAGATTCTTGAGAATAGAGAGCGGAATACTTTGCAGGGACTTGTTAGAGATAACGTCGAATTTGGCTCTCAGCTCTCTACCGATGATTGCCATTCCTATTGGGGATTGGACAAAGAATACGCTCATGGAATTGTTGACCATGCCAAAGAGTACGTTAACGGGCAGATACACACTAATGGATTGGAAAACTTCTGGAGTCTCGTAAAACGTGGAACTCAAGGGAACCTACATTAGCGTTGAACCGTTCCACCTGTTTCGTTACCTCGATGAGCAAGTATTTCGTTACAACAACCGTGCGACCAAAAAGAAATTCATTTCCGACTTCGACCGTTTAAGCATGGTCACTGATAGCATTCTCGGAAAGCGCGTCACCTATGAGCAGCTAATTGGCCGTGCGACGCAACCCCAATTCGGAGCGGAAGCCAACTAAGTATCGCCGCCAGAATCGCGGGAAACGTCGTGTCCGCTGGTTTTCTTAGGCTTGTGCTTTCGGTCCTTTTCCTTCGCCCATTTCTCATGCCTCTTGTCCAGTTCCTTTTTAGGGACTGACAAGAGGCGTTTCGTCAAATTGGAGAACGCTTCAAACTCTCTGTTATTTTTCATTCGGTATCCCAATACAAAGGCATAGTTTTATTTTCAGAAATACGCTTACTTAATTTGTCCATGAAGTACCATACATGCCGCATGATGTTGGCTGCATCATCGCGATCATAAAAAGCGTCCGCATCCGCATGGGCAACGTGTCTTCGCCATGCTTCATTAAAGGCACGCAATTCCTGGATTGAATCGTTATAGAACTGGATTTGCGCTTCTTTGAACTCAGGCTTTTGCCATTTTTTACCGTCATCTAGGCGCATCTGCTTAAGGATTCCCTCCAATGCTCCGAGAATAGTTCCCCACTCTTGTTGGTTCAGGGATTTAATGGCAAAAGAAACTTGACGGTCATTTGCTACACAGCGAAGTGCAACTTCGGCGGCTCTCATCAAATGAAACACTGAAGCCGTTGGACATTCGGCGGCAAGACAATTTCCAGCTTCTTTTATGTCTCTAGATGCAGATGGGAACGAGTCGCGTACTCCAGTGCCGAATAGGTGGTTTGCATCGACAAACCCAATCCTGTCGGTATTGACGCGCAAGAACGGCATATCCTTGAGGTCGTCAATTAGATCAACAAAAAGCCTGTGAAATATCTCGCAGACTGCTGAATTATCTTGCAGCGGCCTATCGTACTGGTGCGCTGCATTTTCAAATGCCTTCGCTGAACCTTGTAGATTATTATTCTTAACAAACACTTCGCCTAGAATGAGAGTCTGAGAAGCTTTGTCAGCAATGAGTTTTTCGAGTTTGTGGCTACCAAGTCCGTTAAGTTTGCTCACAAGACACTGCATTTCAATGTGCGTGATTTCCCGGAGACACCGACTCAAGCCGCCCATGTCAAAATTGTTCATAATATCGTAAAGGCTCCAGAGGCGAGAGCACTGACTGTTCTCGCTCCCGACATCATCTCCTCCGCTCCCTCCATAAGCAAGCGCAGACGACAAAACCCGCCTTTCAGCGGGTTCCGGTTTGATGTTGGATGAATTGTTAGAAGCTGAGAACAGGTCGCCAGCGTTTGAGGGGTTTGTAACTTCCAGACTTCCAACTGACAAGCTCTGGAGAAACTTGGACTCGCGACTCCAGATTGAAGCACAGGTATTTTTAGACACAATTTGGCACTGTGTCAAGTATGTTAATACCCTCTTCATCCCAAGGTTT
>JANXPR010000165.1 GCA_025357215.1 Acidobacteriaceae bacterium
CGATCTTCGTCACCAGCGGCGTGCATGTACAACTGGCGGAGCGTAAGCAATTTGGTCCGCAAGTCATGTTCAACCTGGACGCGGTGCAGGTCCATGGGGACTTTCATGCCGGCAAAGATGTCTTCACCGTGGAAGATGCGATGACGTTGGGAAATGTCCAAGAGATCTATGGAGAACACGTCGGCAGAGCGTTCGAGCTCCGTGCGGGAAAACACCATAGGCGCGGGAAACTTCTTTTTGGTCCAGGCATGGATGGCCGGGGCGAGCGCGTCCAGTGTTGCCGCCGACAGTTCACGCACAATGCAAAGCAAGTTGATGTCCGAGAAGTCAGCGTGAAAATCCTGGGACACGGCAGAGCCGAACAGCGTGACGCATTCCAGGTTGGTCCCGACCGCTTGTTTGAGCCGTTCCACAAATTCCGTGATGTGTTTTTCTGCTTCCATAAAAGTGTGTGCGCAAAAAGCTTACCAGTCGCCGCTTGCGCCGCCTCCTCCGGAGCTGCCTCCGCCAAAACCGCTGAACCCGCCACCACCGCCAAAGCCACCGCCGCCGCCCCAACTGCCGCCACTGCTGCGTCCGCCACCGCCGCCAGAAAACATCAAGACGATGTTGATGATGAAGCCCAGCACATTCAGCATGCCGCCGAAGCCAAACATCTTGAGGACCAGCGCGAGTACCACGAAGGCAAGAAAAAGCCCCAGCAGAACGCCTACACCGGAAATCGGTTTGCTCTGGGGGATTGGTTGGGGCGTGCTGATACGTTCTTCCGGCGGGCTGGGTACTTCCGCGCCTTGAAGCTGGACGTTCGCATCCGCGGCTATCACGTCCGCTACGCGGCGGGTCATCAGGAGCAAGGCTGCTCCAAAATCATTTCCGCGCAGGAACGGAACAGCTTCTCGACCGAAACCGCCAACTTTGCCGTCGGGCAAAATCGGTTCCAGCCCGTAACCAACTTCGATCCGTCGCCGGTGATCATCTACCGCCAGCAGAATCAGGACGCCACGGTTGCTGGATTTAGGTCCAATGCCCCAGGTCTTGTAGAGCTCGGCCGCGTAACTATCAATGTCGGCGTCATTGAGCGAATGGATCGTTACGACGGCGATTTGCGCGTGCGCTTTTTCATCAATCTGCTGGCACAGGAAACGAATCGCCTCAGCGGACTCTGGTTCAATCACGTTGGCAAAGTCATTGACGTAGCCCGTGGGCTTGAGTTGCTTGATCGGCTCGGAATGCAGAGCGGAACTCAGCGCGGAAACCAGGCAGACGACTGCCAAGAACCACTTGAGTCTCTGCCAGGTTTTTTCGGGAGCCATTACTCACCAATTATAAGCAGAAGGAGTGAATTACAGGTTGGTAATAACTCAATTTACATCCACCAACTATTGCAATCCGCAATCAACGCAATCACGATATATGCCTTGCACCTGTGGTACACTCCGCGCGCTATGTTATTACGAACTATCGCTGTGTTGGTGCTTCTCTGCGGCTTGTGCGTGCATGTCATCGCCAGTCAAGCCATTGCCAGTGACGAGTTCACGCTTTATGAATTGCTCGCGCCGGAAAGCCATCAGTTCGCCATCACGTATGACGTAACGCAAGACCGCGAAGGCGCCGAGTTCTTCTTGAATCCCATTCGTCCTGGCTCTGTGGCCACAAAAGAACGGGTTCTGGACCGCGGCACCGGCGCCGAACTCAAATTTGAAACGGTAACGGGCAAGGACGCGAAGGCAGCGGGCCTGGCAGCGGCTCAAACGCCAGATGGAGCAGAGTTCATCAAAGTACGATTGCCAGCGGCAGTGCCCAAGGGCGGCGAAACCCGCATTCGCATCCTGAAGACCTACACCGACGCGGCTTCCTACTATGTGAAAGACGGTCTGCTGGTCTTTGATCGCCCGTTTGGCATCAAGCGTAACGTGGTAGTGCTGCCCAAAGGAAGGGAAGTGGTTGATTGCACGTCGCCAGCGATCGTCTCCACGGGCGCTGACGGCCGTCTTCATCTTAGCTTCTTGAATGATCGCGACGATCAGCTGCCCGTCAAGATTGTTGCCCTGAGGCTGCCATGAGGAACACGGCGCTGAAAAACGCACGTTCGGTTTGGCGCTCGCCGATTGTTATCCGCGGAATTGTATTGCTTGTTGCGGGCTTGTTTGTCTTTGCGCCTCACCGCATTCAACTTTCTGCTCAAGACGAATCCTTTCATCGAGCGGAGCAAGATCGCACCATCAGCTATTGGCTGCTGGAGCCTGCAACACACAAATTCTTCATCTCGCATGACTTCACGGTAACGCGGGTGGGCCAGAAGTCTGTCCATAGTTTTGTGCGCAAGGGCAGCATGGTCGCTCCGGACGCGAAGATGATCTGTCTCGATAATGGCAAACAACTCA
>JANXPR010000209.1 GCA_025357215.1 Acidobacteriaceae bacterium
TCACCTTTCTTGAAGATGATGTCCGCCTCGGCTTCACCCTGTGCGCGGATGGCGCTGGCGCGACCGTCAGCTTCGGCGATCAGGCGTTGCTTCTCGGCTTCAGCGATATTCAGAATTCGCTGTTTCTCAATTTCAGCCTGCTTCAGCACGGTAGCGATCAACTCATTCTGATGGCGCGCGATTTCCGCTTCCTAAACCTTCGTCTGTTGCTCTTTTTCAATCAGCTGGACCTTTACCTGTTCGGCGATGACCTGCTGTTGCTGGATGTTGGCTTGAATTTCATAAGCCTTGTCGGCCTGCGCTTGTTGCCGCTTGACCATTTCCGCGTAGGCCGCTTTCTTCACTTCCAAATCGCGTTGCGCTTCTGCTTGTTTGGCTTGCGAAAGCGTTTCCGCCAATACGCGTTCCTGATCGGCTTGGGCCCGGGCGATGGCTGAAGCGCGTTGGGCTTCGGCTTTCTTGATGGCCGTATCGCGCTCTGCTTCGGCCGCGGCCACGTCCGCGTCGCGCTTAATGCGGGCCACATCCGGACGTCCCATATTGGCGATGTATTCGTTCTTGTCGCGAACTTCCTTGATGGTGAAAGAAATCACTTCCAGCCCCATCTTGCTCATGTCAGAAGCACAGGTGGCCCGCATACGGTCGCCCACCATCTCCGGCTCTTTTACGATCTGTTCCACGGTCAACTGGCCGATGATGCCGCGCAGATGGCCTTCCATCACCAGGCGAATCAACCCTTCGCGCTGCTGCGGGGTTTTGGTCAGGAACTGCTCGGCCGCGGTTTTTACCGAAATGTCATCGGACTTCACCTTGATCTGCGCTACCGCTTCCACCGTCACGGCTACGCCTTGTTTGGTGTAAAGATCCTGCTGCGGAGCCACGTCAAAGCTCATGAGTTCCAGCGAAAGCGTGCGGTAGGTCTGGATCATGGGCAAGATGATCTTGCCACCGCCCTTCACCACCTTGGTCCCCTTGAAGCCGTATACCAGCAGCGCCTCGTGCGGACCGACTTTGCGGTACAACCGCGCAAACATGCTGATAGCCAGGAAGACAACCAGAACCAACAGCCCAACAAATATCCACAGAGTAGCAAAATCCATAGTCCCTCCAAGTTTCATTGCAGCTCCTTCGTGTCTTCGGGAAGGATGCCAGCCCGTTCCGCCATGTCATTCCATTTGCGTACTAAAGCCACACCCTTGTCATACTGCGTAACAATTACTTCTTCGTTGCGACCAATGGTTTCGCCGAGTTCGCTGCGAGCCGCGCACGCCCGGCGTGTTCCCTGCTGCTCAAATATCATTTCGCCCACCCCGTCAGGACGGATTGCGCCGCTCACCGTCCCCAGCACGCCAACCATTTCGTAGTCCGCAGGGTCCAGCGTGTGATCTTCTTTCATCAGGACTTTGACGAGAAACAACGCAACCATGCCGGATCCAACCACTCCGGAAAGCGATGCCAGCATGAATCCGGCAAACGCAAAGACATGGCGCAAGTGGACCAGCAAATATCCCGCGCCGCCGAACCAGGCAAGAAACACCGCAATGGTCATGGGATTAACGATGGAGCCGTGTGAACTGTTTCCGCCCACGTGGAAATGCCCGTGGCCGACGTGAAAGTTGAAGTGCAATGCTCCGCCCATAAACGAAAGCAGGGTGAAGGCAAATCCGACAACGAAACAAACCAGATAGAAAGTTTCCCAGTTCATAACTAAGCCTCACTCATCTCCGGCTTGGCTTTATCCATGCCGGCTTGAGGACGCAATACCTGCAACAGCCGATCAGCGAGTTGTGGGGTTTCCAGAATCGCGTCAATCAACGTAAGGCAACGCCGCGAGTCTTCATGCTTGGCGATGTTCAGCAAAGCACGGCTTACCGCGGGATCGTCACGAAACCGCTCCGCGCCCTGGATCAGCCACAAGTCGAGCTTGTCTTCCCGCGACTCCAGGTCGGACAGCAGTTCGGTCTGGAAGCCTTCCGGGTCATCCACCAGATAGCCAGGATGGACCTTGAAGAACTTGGAAAGCAGCAAGCGCGTCTTGTTGGTCAAATGCGGACGCGAACCGTTTTCAATCTGCGACAAGTAGGACTGGCTGATCTTCAACTTCAGTTCCCGAGTCACGGCGCGAACCACCTCCAGCTGCGTCATGTCCCGGCCCAGTCCGCGAAGGTTCCCTTCCACCAGCCTTAAGTAGCGTAATTTTTCGCCTAGTGTCATAGACATTTTGTTTATCACTAATCGCAATAATGATATTTCAATTTGCGATATGTGTCAAGAGAAATTGGGTGGTGCTCAGGACAATTCTAATATGCTGATAATAATGGCTTTGCGGGTAGGTATTTTGGCCTAGCGGGGCGATTTTCCACTGCTACCTGAGTGCCTTGTTAGCAGATAATGGCTTAACGAGTCATGGCAGCCGTTATCCAATGCCGCGTTCTGCCGTAAGTGGACTGATCGTCCGCTGGGCGCAGCGCCTGTTCAGGCTCAGGCCGGCGCTCCTGCACTGCATTGACTGATCCTGCACCGCAATGACTAAAGAACATTGAATTCAGTTGTGGAATATACGAAGGGCTTCCCCTGCCCCCGCCTGCGCTTATGCAGCGCAGGCCAAGGGCACGCAGGCGCAGTCGTCTCCCCTTGATTCAACCGCGTATGCTTCGGGTGAAAGTGGCCTTGCGGCCACAAGTACTAAACCAACGCTGCAGGGAAAGGTTGCTCGAAGTAAGGTCCGAAAGTCACGGGACGAAGGAGATTAATTT
>JANXPR010000220.1 GCA_025357215.1 Acidobacteriaceae bacterium
CCGCGGCGGTGACGTCAAGTCCGTCCGGCTGCATACCGGATTCGGTGGCGGCATGGGCGGCGACAACTGGAACGTGAACCGCATTCAGTTGGAGGCCACGTTGCAGTAAAGGTTGTCGACGCTTTTCACAATAAGTGACTAGGCCCGAGTTCATCTAAATTGGCAAGCTACCTTCAGAAGCCCGGCGCGAGCCGGGCCTTTTTCTTGCCTTGCCTCGGTGTTCCTCTGTGCCCTCTGTGGTAAAAGAGGTTGGTTTGGATTTTCCGATCACGGCGATCTCGCGCGATTCCGGCGATCACGGCGATTCTGGATATTCCCACCAATCCCCTCTTCCCGTCCTATCCCCTAAATGACTTGTCATTCCGAGGGCTCCGCCCGAGGAATCTGCTTTTGGTTCCTCCGCGACCTCTGCGTCCTCTGTGGTAAACGGTTTTGGTTTTCCCGATCACGCGCGATCACCGGGGTCCCCGGACTGCGCCGGTTTTGCGCAGGATGGGGTGGGGTCCCGCGCGATTCCGGCGATGACGGCGATTCCCCATCGTGCTATCCTTATATAGGTAGTGCTGCGGTCCCGCCTTTGTGTTTCCTTAGAGAAGCCGTTTCCGCCGACAAGGCGCAGGAACGGCGCAGTTAAAAGCGCTTGAAAGAAAACGGATCGGGACAGGCTGTGAGTCAAAGCGTGCATGAGCCGCTTTGGATTTAGGCCAATCCCATCGCAGTCCCCGTAAAAAACTAAAATGATTTCAGTCAGTAACGTTTCCATGCGCTACGGCGCTAAAGTTCTGTTTGACGAAGTGACCACGGCATTCACGCCGGGCAAGCGCTACGGCCTTACCGGGCCGAATGGCGCCGGCAAGACCACGTTCATGAAGCTGCTTTCCGCCGAGCTGGAACCGCAGAAGGGCAACGTGGTGCGTCCGCGCAAGCTCAGCGTGCTGAGCCAGGACCAGTTTGCTTACGATGCATTCCGCGTCATCGACACGGTGATCATGGGCAACAAGCGCCTGTGGTCGGCGCTGGCCGAGCGTGACAAGATTTACGAGAAGCCGGAGATGTCCAACGAAGACGGCATGCGTCTGGGCGAGCTTGAAGGCGTGGTGGGCGAAGAAGATGGCTACGGCGCGGAGAGCGATGCCGCCGTGTTGCTGCAAGGTCTGGACATCCCAGACGAACTGCACGAACGCAAGATGAGCGAGCTGCAAGGCGGACAGAAAGTCCGCGTGCTGCTGGCGCAGGCGCTGTTTGGCCATCCGCAAGCCCTGCTGTTGGACGAACCCACGAACCACCTCGACTTGGATTCGATCCACTGGCTCCAGGATTTTCTCAATCGCTATGAAGGCGTGCTGATCACCATTTCGCACGACCGTCACTTTCTGAATAGCATCTGCACGCACATTGCGGACATCGATTACGAAACCATCATTACTTATACCGGCGGGTATGACGACATGGTGATGGCCAAGACGCAGATCCGCTCGCAGGTGGAAGGGCAGAACGCGCAGCGCGAAAAGAAAATCGCCCAGTTGCAGGACTTCATCGCGCGCTTTTCCGCCGGCACTCGGTCCAGCCAGGTGCAGTCGCGCCGCAAAGAAGTTGAGCGCCTGCAAGTGACGGAACTGGCGAAGTCGAACATTGCGCGTCCGTTCCTGAAGTTTGAGCCCAGGCGGCCTTCCGGCAAACACATCCTGGAAATTGAAGGCATGAACAAAGCCTATGGCGAAAAGAGCGTGATCTCTGGATTTACCGCCAGCATTCTGCGCGGAGAAAAGATTGCGCTGATGGGCCGCAACGGCGTGGGCAAGACGACCATGCTCAACGCGCTGCTCGCCAACTCACCCACCACGCCGATGGCCGAGCTACGCCAGACCACCGGCTACGAAGGCGCGTTCATCGACAGTGGAAAAGTTGTCTGGGGACACGAAGCATCGGTCGGTTACTTCCCGCAGGACCACCGGGCTTTAATTGAGAATGGAAAGTCCGTGATGGAATGGATCTGGCAGTGGGACCCATCGGTTTCGAACGAAGAAATCCGGGGACTGCTGGGACAGATGCTTTTTCAACGCGATGAAGCGACTAAGCGAACGGACGTTCTTTCCGGCGGCGAAGCTGCTCGCGTACTGTTCTGCAAGCTGATGCTGCAAAAGCCCAACGTGCTCGTGCTGGACGAACCCACGAACCATCTTGATCTTGAGTCGATCAACGCATTGAACATCGCGTTGCAGCGTTATCAGGGAACGGTGCTGCTGGTCACGCACGATCACGATCTAATCGACGAAGTGGCCACCCGCATTTGGCACTTTGATCACGACAAGCTCGAAGACTTTAAGGGCACGTACGAGGACTACCAGGGCGTGCACGCGTAAAAGACTGCGGTTGTCGTATTCACATAGCGCCGCCTAGAGCGGCGCTATGTTGTTTGTTACTGTGCGTTTTCAATGCGCCAATCATCCTTGAAAGCTCTAATGTTACCCTTGATAATAAAACTACTAGTACTGACTCTTTGGCGGTATACTCTGCCTGCCCCCTTCCAGGTGCCTTTCCGGGCGACACCTCATTCGAACTATGAAAGGTAAGAAATTGTGATGAGGCTTGGAAGAAGCGTGTTAGGACTATTGCTCATACTTTCGTCTTCTTGGGGATGGTCCCAGATTACCAACTGCGCTCAGGCGAGCGCTACTTTGGTGTTAAAGCCAATTGTCACTTCTGATACTACCCAGCATACTGTTGGAGGTAGTCACAGTGCGAAGATCACTCCAATAACGAGCTGTGTCTACACTCACGGGGCAACCGCAAACTGTAATACCGTGTGCGGTGTTACCAACTCTGGAGGGTTATTGCTCACGGAAACAGGGAGCCTAGACGCCTCCGGACTGGGAGGGAGTCATCTCGTGTCGGCATCCACCAATGACGGAACTGGTGGAGGTATAAATGCGGGAGCAGGTTGCACAGGTCTTCTAGGCGGCGGGGCAGTAAATTGCGCAGCCGGGAACACAAAGTGTGCGCTCACCGTATCGGTGTCTGCTCTTGGTGTAACCGTGGGCAATTCCGGAGGATCGACGACTATCTGGACAGGTACTCCCATTCAAATTCCCAACGTTTGCGGTGTGGTTGCTGATCCACAAAACCAAGGGTCAAAGTTTATTCCGCCCGTGATTGATCCTTGTCTGAATGGAGCCACCATAAGTCTAGGAGGTGCTGGCGGTAATGCCGGCGGCACAGCTCCAGACTGCAGCCCTGTCATCATTGACCTTAACGGTGAGGGCATTCAGATGACCCGATCCCAGAACGGTGTGCGTTTTGACATGAAGGGTACGGGCATAAAATCGGTTGTGGCCTGGACCCAGCCGGGCGACGGGGCGCAGGGCTTCCTGGCCCTGGATCGCAATGGCAACGGCGTCATTGATGACGGTACTGAGCTTTTTGGAAATTTCAGCCCCCAGCCAGACTCTCCAGCTCCCAACGGGTTCGCGGCCTTGGCCGAGTTTGATAAACCAGAGAACGGCGGCAATGGCAATGGGATGATCGATCCTGGTGATGCGGTGTTCTCCAAGCTGCTCATATGGGTTGATTACAACCACGATGGCATATCACAACCTGCAGAGCTGACTCACTTGTCCGATCATGGGATTCTAGGAATAGATCTCCACTATCGAGAAGCCAAGCGGACTGACGAGTATGGCAATCAATTTAGGTATAGGGCGCAGATCCTATCCGATAACAGCGGAAAGGGTAGCTTAGGTCGTTGGGCGTGGGACGTGTTCTTGACTGTTACTCAGCAGTAAACTTATAGCAACGGCGGGCGTGGGGATGTCTCCCACGCCTTTTTATTTGTGAAACAACGACAGAAAGAGTTGTTGAGTGAACTCTGCCGCTGATCAGGAGGCGTGGAAGACCTGTTCCTAGCTGGTCAGGGAATGGCTCGTAGGAGATTAGTGCATCAACAAGTCTCCATATTCCGGATGCTTCTTCACATACTCGGCTACCGATGGACAAATCACGTCGACCTTGACGTTATTTTCCCGCGCCCAGTCCAGTGCGGACTTGGCTAGCTCTGAAGCCATGCCAGTACCGCGCAGCGCAGGCGGAACTTCCGTGTGGATCAACGTGAGAATTTTCCAGCAAGGCTGTATTCCAAATAGGCGACGTGGCCGTCGCGTTCCATTTCAAAGCGTCCGTTGGTTACGGCCTGCGGGACGGCTTTCTTCATTCCGAACATGGCTTTCTCCAAGCACAACAGCTTACATGTTGCGAACGGCGGTGGGCAAATGCGACGCCGCCAGAATGGAAGGGGCCGGAGACAAGCCAGCGGGGAAAGTTGTTAGTCAAACCACTCGATCTCGTGGACATCGCGCGCGGGCAGTTGCTCGAGGACAGCGCGAAACGCCGCGTCGACTTCTTCCATGGTCGTTGGGCAATCAGCGGCGCGGCGGACGTCACATTCATAAGTAAATTGGCCGTCTTCGGTGCGGCCCGGAAAATCGACAATGCGGATGCGTACGCCGGCGAAAGGCACAGTGGCAACGTAGTCGCCGTACCAGTGGCTGTCTCCCATTACCCACTTCCATCCACCCAGTTGGTTGAGACGGTGCAAGAGATTGTCAGTGGTTGGTTCTTTGCAGGTGAAGGCGTAGGCGCCAGTCATTTCAATCCTTTTATCGCAAGAGTCATGCCACAGCGATCATGGAATATTGAAATCATGCAGGGTGAGTGCTCCGTCTACCTAGGTGCGGAGCGATAGCGTAGTTCAGCTGGACCAGCACAATGAAGCCGATGCTCCAATAGGTATTAAAGAAACAGAGGAGCGCCCCAAAAGCGTAGAGCGATTGCGCAACGATGATGCGCCGCTTGATGGCCCTAGTCGCATCTGGTGGTGTGTCGTCGCGCGTGAGTTTGAGTCCAATGGCGCAAACCAATGTGAGGTAGAGCGCCGTCCCGGCCAGCAGGATGTTGAACCAGTAAACAATGAGCGCCAGCCGGTAATGAATAAACTCCGCGAGTAGTACCGTGGAAAACGGCATGAGGCAGATGGTGAACAAGAAGACCATATGCATCCAGGCCAGGCTGCGGTGTGAACGGTCCAACAAGTTGAGCTGCGTTTGTTGGCCGATCCAGAAAATGCCCAGCGTCATGAAGCTCATCATGAACATGAGCAATTTAGGAGAGAGCGCCATCAGGGCGTGCCCGAGATCGCGGTCGCCATGGATGAGTTCCGCGGCGGGCGCGCGCAGATCAAGGACGAGCAACGTCATGGCGACGGCAAACACGCCGTCACTCAACGCCGCCAGGCGTTCCACGCTTTGTCCGGCAATCCGGTTGTATGAAGTGACCATTGGGACGTTTTACTATAGGCACAAGGTGCCGCGGGCCTGCTGAAAATAACGACAGCTTAATAAGGTAGCAGATTGCGGCCAGGGCTTTGGCCGCGCCGTAAAAGCTTAAGGAGGTGACGTCCGTACTCAAAGTTTGCGGCGATTTCACGTGGACTATGTGATCGCCGTCACTGTGCCCCCGCACATCCGGGCGGAGAATCACAAGTTACGGTTGAGGTGGCAGCGCTTAAAGACCGTAACGAATAGCGGCTGGATTGCAGAGCCCGTTTACGATTCGGCCATGGAGGGACTCATGAGTACGCAGTTGGTGGAAAACGAAGAGAAAGCCAGGCCCGCAGGAACCACGGCGGCGACGCCCGAGTTAGTCGAGCAAATCCCGCTGGCCACGGCAGCTCCACTGGTTGTGCCGCCCAGGCCGCTGTTTTCACAGAGCATTCTGGTGCAGAGCGAACAGGACCGCAAGCTTCGCCGTTTGACGGCCGGAACCACTTTCTTATTTGAAGTCATTATTCTTACCGTTTTGGTCATTATCCCGTTGGTTGTGATTGATGCATTGCCCACCGCAACGTTGGCGAGTTTCTTAACGGCGCCACCACCACCGCCGCCGCCACCACCACCCCCGGCGCCCACGTTGAAAGTGACGCGCGTGATAAGCGAGGTGATGAACGGCCAACTCCAGGCTCCCAGCAGAATTCCTAAATCGGTAAAAATGATCAAGGAAGAGGAAGCGCCGGAGTCCTCAAACGGCGTTGTCGGCGGCGTGGAAGGCGGAGTCCCCGGTGGACAGCCCGGAGGCGTGCTCGGTTCCATCCTGAACGCCGCAAATCATTCCGGTGCGCCGGTGGTAGCTACACCCAAGCGGCTGCGCATTTCGTCCGGCATCTCGGAAGGCATGCTGACCCACCGCGTGGAGCCCGCGTATCCAACGATCGCTCTGCGGGCACACATCCAGGGTTCAGTGACCCTTTCGGCAATCATCTCCAAAGATGGAGTGATCGAGAACCTGAGACTGATCAACGGACATCCGTTGCTGGTGCCGGCCGCGCTGGATGCGGTGAAGCAATGGCGCTACCGTCCTTACGTGCTGAATGGCGAAGGGCTGGAAGTTGAAACCACGGTGATTGTGAACTTTCATATTGACCGCTAGTTTCGCTAAGGAACTGAACATAAGCTGGCCGCGAAGACAAGCTGAGGGGAAACAAAATCCCGGCTGATTCGCGGCCAGAGCGTTTTTCAAGCAAGAAGTTTTGCCGCAACAATTTTCCGCAACATTCTTCCAGTCAACAACGCCGCAACTTGTCGCAGGTTGCCGCTTGTTGCGTTTTTCCGCACAGGATAAGTTGGCCAGGACTCGCTGGAAGCACGCGGTCCTTAACGTCCGGCGAGCGAGAAAGACGGATGCCAACGATGCAAAATCCAAATTTTGAAACGCAGACGGAAACAGGCGGACGTTTAACGGAGCTGGGCGCGGCGAGCAAGCCGCTCACGCGAACACAGAAGTACGAGCCGGTGGCGCCGCCTCGTTCAGAACGCAGGGCGCAGATCTTGCGGCACGCGTTTTGTTTGCCGCGGACGTTGTGGCGGATCTTTCGCATCATCCGGGAAGATCTTGCAACCGCTGCGCTGGACGAATCCTTGTGGTCGTTCTGGAGCTTTCATCAGGAAGTGGAAAAAGGCGTGCCGCGCGATCCGCACTGCCGCATGAGGACGTGGGACAGGGTGAAACTCAGCGCGATTGGTCCGCAAAATGTAGTGGACGGCCTGGCTGTGTGGGAACTGGCGTTCATGATGAACTTTGCCATGGAGAATGAAGATCCCATCTTTGAGTACACGCACCAGAGCGGCGAAGGGTTTCGTTTTCTGCTGCCCGGGGTGGGCCGTTTCATGGGAAAAAACCAGGAGCAGGCTAGTTATAGCGCGCGCCACAAACTGCCCTGGTGTGAGAGCGCGTGGTGCGCGGAAGAGCGCCGGCACAGCAACACTTTTGCCCGCATGATCGAACGCCTGGTGCATATTTCTCCCAGCCGGGAGAATCCCAACCACCCGATGGTCGTTACCGCCGGCGAAAGCGACGCGGTGCAACACCTGATTGCCCGCAGGACGTCGGAGTGGAACGCGGCGTCCAGCTATATCGTGATGGCCGCGCATTCTTCCGGCGACCTGCGAACGCTGGTGCGGAATATTGTTCGCGACGAAGTGAAGCATTTGGCGATCCTGAGCAGCGCGGACTGTTATCTGTTTGGTCCGCGGCCGTGGACGCGGATGCTGACGCTGGTGCGACTGGGGCTGGAGAATTACCGGAACCAGCGCAAAATACGGTCCGGCGGAAACATTTTGGGCGGCAACGCGGCACTCTCGATAGAAGGCATTTTTTCGCACGCCATGACGGCGCTGTTTCTAACCAAGTGGTTGCGCGGCCTGCCGTTGAGGCTGCTGGCGGAAGTTTTTGAAACGTCCTCACGCTTGCCGGACCTTGCGGCCGCTGCGCTTCCGGCGGAACGGCAGCAGGAGTTGGAACTTACCCTGGAGCGCGGAAAGGAAAAGCGCGAAGGTCTGCTGCGGTGGGTGGCGACTGACCGCAACAAGGCGCTGGACCGCCGCGGTTTTGAAGTGGTGAATGCAGATGCGTTGCAGGAGATCGTCGCTCGGCAACTCAGAGGCTTCCGCGGCGGGGAAGAGCCAGGATCGGAAGGGGAAAAAAGAATACGCAAATTGATTCGAGGAGTAACGGTTGGCGGAATGAAAAGCAGGCAGCTAAGAAGCTGCCTGCTGGACCGTTTGCGTCAGTACCAGATTCACCACAACCGGCACGTCACAGCGCGGGAATCCGGCTTAGCGCAAAGCCAACCTCAAGGCCGCGTATCGCACGCGACCCTTCGCGTGGGCACCAGTCTTTCGTCGGAATCCAACATTGGATGAGCGGCTGAGCGAAATACGAACCGCCCAATCATCTTGGCGCGGAGGAGATCATGTAGCCCACGCCGCGCATGGTATGGATCAAGGGCTGGCCAGAACCTTGATCAATTTTTTGGCGGAGATAGTTGATATAAACGTCAACGATGTTGGTCAATCCTTCAAAGCCCAGGTTCCAGACATTTTCCACCATCATGCTGCGGGTCACGGTGCGTCCGGCATTGCGCATGAGATATTCCAGGACGGCAAATTCCCGCAGGGTAAGAGTTATCTGCTTGCCTCCGCGCGTTACGGTGTGCCGCAAGCGGTCCAGTTCCAGGTCAGCGATGTTGATTTTGTCGACCAACTCGCGCGGACGGCGCAACAGAGCGTGCAGGCGGGCCAGGAATTCTTCCACCGAGAATGGCTTGACCAGATAGTCGTCGGCACCGGAATCAAGAGCGCAAATGTGATCAGCAACGCCGGTCCGGGAGTTGAGCATGAGCACGCGAACGTCGGACCCCATCTTGCGGACCTTGCGTAAGACGGTGAGACCATCCATGTTGGGAATTTTCCAATCCAGAATCATGGCGTCATAGTCGATTTCCATGCAAAGTTGCAGGCCCTCAACTCCATCATTCGCCAGATCAACAGCGCAACAATCCGCCTTCAGGCCTTTCAAGAGCGTGCGGGCAACTCTTGCATCACTCTCTACTATCAAGATGCGCACAGCTCACCTCCGCAAATTGGGCGCAAACGCACCTATCCCTTTCAGGCGGTTGCGCCCCTACAAGAATTTTGGCATCCGGAAGCAGAGCATACCTGGCGTGGCTGCCAGGTACCGTCAAAAGCTAACTAAACAAGGTGT
>JANXPR010000266.1 GCA_025357215.1 Acidobacteriaceae bacterium
CCTGGCGTTTGGCGACTTGGCCGACCAGACGTTCGTTGTTCTTGAAACCCACAACCGAGGGCGTAGTGCGACCACCTTCTTCATTGGCGATCACTTTGGGCTCGCCGCCTTCCATTACCGCAACCACCGAGTTCGTGGTCCCGAGGTCAATTCCAATAATTTTTCCCATGGCTAACTCTCCCTGATGTCCCATCTAAACTCTTTTAAATCAATAAAAAATAGCTATAATGACTCGCCTATTATCATATGTGAGTGGCTTGTTGTCAAGTATTGGATGTGCCGCAGGGGCAAGCAGATGCAAGGGATTTCAGAGGAAAGCCAACCCCAGTTTTGGGGTGGTTAGAAAAACCACGGACGGCGTCTCAAAACGTCATCCCCGACATGGCGGCAAGGCGAGGCATGAATTGCGGGCCCAGGCTTTGTCGCTCAAAGAGAAAACCTACTTATTGTGCTGACGAGGACTGTTCGCGAATCGCTGTTCCCAGATGTGCCACGGCAACCAGGGTCCGGGAGATTTCATTGCGCAACGACTTCAGTTCCTGGTCAGTTCCCAGACTGCCCGAGGTGGCAGCCTGTTCCAGTCCCGTCGCCAAAGCGGCCGCTTCACTGGCTTCAAAAAGCTTAAGCATGCTCTTGAGTGTGTGCGCGGCACGGCGGAGTGTAGGCACGTCGCCGGCGCCACGAGCCGTTTCCAATTCGCGCATGGACTTGTTGGTCTCTTCCGGGAACATCTCCACCAAGGAAATCAACAGATCGTGGTCACCGCCGCAACGTTCCAGCACGGTGGCGCGGTCCAGTTGCAAAGGCGGAGCGCTTTCGGCAACTTCGGGCGTGGTTACGGCGGGAAGGCTGCTCGGCTGCGGACCGGGACCGAGCTCAGCCGCCGGTTGCGAAATCGCAGTTTCGCCTTCCGCTGCGGGAAGTATTGGCTCAGTATTGGAATTGGTGTTGCGGTCCAGGGTTTTCATTAACTCGTCTCCATTTATCGGTTTGGAAAGATAGTCGTCCATGCCCGCCGCGAGACATCTTTCCTTGTCGCCACTCATGGCGTGCGCGGTCACCGCAACAATCGGCGTGCGTTGGCCTGTCTCCTGCTGGATTGCACGAATGGCGGCGGTAGCTTCATACCCATCCATTTCGGGCATTTGGATATCCATGAGGATGATGTCGAATTTTTCTTTGCGGTAAAGCTCAACAGCCAGCAATCCGTTGTCGGCAATCGTGATGGAATGCCCCAGGCGGGCAATTAATCCCCGGGCAACATGTTGATTGAACTTGTTGTCTTCCGCCAAAAGAATGCGCAACTGACGCCCGGCCTTAACATCCCGCACGGGTGCTGGCAGCAGCTGTTTTCGTGAGTCTGCGTGACCCATGGCCCGCACGATAAGGTTCAAGAGTTCCTGCCGGGCCACTGGTTTGAGGGCATATTCACTGATTCCAAGAGATTCACGCCGTTGGGCATCACTGAGCAGGTCCCCGGAAGTAAGCACCACCACGGCGCTGACAGGTACTTGTGGATGTTCGCGCAGCTTTTCCAGAAATTGAAAACCATCCATGCCGGGCATGTGACGGTCCAGAATGAGCAAGGTGTATGGTTGGCCTACGCTGGCGCTGCTCTGGAGACTCTGCAGCGCGGCGGGGCCGTTTTCGGCCGCGTCCGCCAGAATGCCCCAGCGGCGCAGCATACTCTGCAGAATCTTGCGGTTTGTGCTGTTGTCGTCCACCACCAGAGCGCGCACGTTCTTGAGCCCGTGAACGGGCGGCAACGGCTGTGCCTGCTCCGGCGCTGCGCAAGGCTGCAACGAGACTGTAAAGTGAAACGTGCTGCCCTTACCCGGTAGGCTTTCCACCCAGAGACGGCCGCCCATCATGGTCACCAACCGCTGACAAATGGTCAACCCGAGACCGGTGCCGCCGAAGTTGCGCGTGGTGGAACCGTCTGCTTGTTCAAAAGCATGGAAGATTCGCGACAACTGTTCTGGCGCAATTCCGATCCCGGTATCGCGCACCGAAATATGGATGGAGCTTTCGCCCAAAGCTTTACTCGCCGGGCGAATGGAAAGGACCACTTCGCCCTGGTCAGTGAACTTGATGGCGTTGCCGACCAGATTGACAATCACCTGACGAAGCCGCCCATCGTCACCAGAGACGAATTCAGACAGCGACGGATCAATTTCAAACGCCAGTTCCAGTTCTTTCTGGTGGGCGCGCAAGGATAGCGCCTTCAGGGCCGCGGCCACGGCGGACTGCAAGGAGAAAGGCCGGGCGCTAAGCGCCATTTTGCCGGCCTCAATCTTTGAGAAATCCAGAATATCGTTGATGATGCACAGCAAGCCATCCGCTGATTCCTTCACCACCAGCAGATAGTCGCGCTGCACCGGAGAAAGCGGAGTATCCAGGGCCAGATCCGTCATTCCCAGAATGCCATTCATGGGTGTGCGGATTTCGTGACTCATGTTGGCGAGAAATTCGCTCTTGGAACGGCTGGCGGCCTCCGCGGCGTCTTTAGCGTGCGACAACTGTTCGTTGGCGGCGCGCAGCTCAAACGTCCGCATGGCAACTTTATCTTCCAATTGATCGCGACCGCGCTTAAGCGCGGCATCGCGTTCCGAGATACCGCTCAGCATTTCCCGGAAGTTATCAACCAGAGCGTTGAGTTCACGGTACCCACCGCTGATCTCCACATTGGAATAATCGCTGCTCTGTGGAATCGAACGGACCCACCGGGCCAGCGCGAACAGCGGCGCGGAGATAGTCCTTTGCAGACGCCGGGCCAGAAAGAAAGCCAGTACCAATGACAGCAGCAAAACAACTGAAGCGGTAAGCGCATAGCGGACCAGGCGGCCATTGAGTTCTTCCAGATCACGCTCCAGATAAACATAGCCCTGGACCACGCGGCCGCTGCGTATCTCGCGCGTGATTCGCAGAGAGCCGGAGCTAAATTCGCCGCCCGCAACCGGTGCTTCATCCGGAACCGTTCTCCTGGAAACGCCTCTGCGGATATAAGTAACGAAGGGCGTGCCATCGTTAAAGTAGATTCTGGCGCAAATAATATGGCTTTCTGAACTCAGGGCTTGCAGGGTTTCAGCGGCTCCCTGAGGGTCCTTAAAAGCGACCGCGGCCGCGCTGTTGGAAGCCACCACATCCGCGAGAAGATTGGTTTCGCGAAGCAGGCTCTGCCGCACGGCAACTACCTCATAACCGGCAAACGCGCCACACGCCAGCAAGAGCGCGCTAACCGTGGTGGTCATCATGACCACCATCAATTTCCGGGTTATCGGAGTGTTTCCTGTATTCGCCATCAGAGTGTCTTTGCGGGCCATGGGGCCCCGAAGCGCCAAACCGTTCCTTGAAGATTTATTTTGCGGTTACTTTCAACAGGTATCCGTTATCACCGGGGAGCTTGCCATCTACCTTCAGCACTTTTAATCCGGACCGCAGATTCCTGCCGGGCGTAAATGAAAGGGCTCCGGGGGTTTCCGTCACGTATTGCAACAAAGCAGCATCAGAAGTAATGACGCGGGGACCCTCACTAGCTTCACCCCGGAAAACACGGGCGCGCCACAACTCGTCAAAATCAGAATTGGAAGTCTTGACCACGGCGGCGATGGTGAGATCATGCTCGTGAACTCCAGCCTGGCGCAGTGCCAACTTGATCTGTACGTTGCCGCGCCAGAAGCG
>JANXPR010000306.1 GCA_025357215.1 Acidobacteriaceae bacterium
AATGGAATTCAGCATTCCGGCGGCGGTTTCAAACAGGCGTGGCGGCGGATTGCCGACCATCGGCTCTTTCGACAGGCCTTTGGTCACAAAGCCGCCCAGTTTTTCCAGCGTAACAATGTCTTCGAATTCGATTCCGTATCCAAACGTGCCGGCGGCGGCAATGATCGGGTTTTTGAAATGGATGCCGGCAAAGTTCACGCTTAGGTCAGGCTTGCGGCTCCCGGAATCTTTCTTGTCGGGTGTCGAAGGCTTTTCTTGCTTGGCAGACGCTTCCGCGTTGCCCGCTTTGTCCCGCGAGTCTTTATTACTGTCTTTCACGGTGCTGTCTTTTGCCGATCCTTCGGCGTTTGCCGATGAGTCAGCCTTGCCGTCCTTATTCACGTCAGCCGGTGCGGACGCGCCGTTGGTCTCAGTCTTTTCGGACGACGCAGCCGCGGCCGCTGCGGACGTCTTGTCCGGTTGGTCCGTTGCCGACGATGGTTTGCTGGGGGTAGCCATGTGTTCCTAGTTTAAATGCTGGCTACAGAGTTTGTCCGGTGCCAATGGTGATGGGACTCCGAAGAGGTTTATGGAGCGCAGCCGCCCTCGGCTGCGGAAACATGAAACCTCGCGACGGAGGCACGGAGACGCAAGCGGTCTTTGGGTTCATTGAGTCTTCTTCTTAGGTTTCTTCCGTGGTTT
This sequence comes from Acidobacteriaceae bacterium, assembly GCA_025357215.1. Classification (GTDB taxonomy): domain Bacteria; phylum Acidobacteriota; class Terriglobia; order Terriglobales; family Acidobacteriaceae; genus Angelobacter. The sequence continues at coordinate 682 of JANXPR010000306.1, forward strand.
TCTGATTGCCTTGCTTACTGTCGCAGAAGAGGTTTCCACCAGGACTGGGCAGCGCAACTCAAAGTGTATTTTCACTGTGAGTGGGTTTGCTGCCGTGTATGGAAACGCGAAGACCCATTTTGCAGCAGCGTCTATGGACGCTGCTCTTAAGATCGGATGTCCGGTAAGGGCCGTGGAGTTGGTTACTCTACCTGAGTGATCGATGGAAACCTCCAGGGTCACATCGCCTTGGATATGGGCGATTCGGGCCATCGGAGGATAAAAAACCGGATCAACCCTGGTGAGGCCCAACTGGCCGGCGTCTACAATTTCCCCGAAATCGCCGTCTGGTTCCGTGGCTTCTTGTGGCGCTGGAATCAGGTCTGAAAGTTGATGATGGCCCCGCTCTGCCCAGTAGTCCGACAAGGGTGGTAAAGCCAGATCAAAGTCGCCGTTGTGGATTTGAGTGGCAGCCGCCAAAGATATGGGAAGGTGTTGCTTTCGCCATTCTTCAAGAGACCCATAAGTGTTATCAAAAGTGGGTTTTGCGAAGACGGGTTTGCCTTCACGATCTTTATAGCGATCCAGGATTCGTTCTGCGATTCCCCACATGGCCGCCACGCCGGGACCCCGCACGGCCATCACTTCGAAATGGACATCGCCTTTGTCCGGCAGTTGATAGACATTGGTTCGTGTTCCACAAACTGCGGTGATACCTTGACGGCCTGAGGTATTGAATTCACTTCGCTTGTGGGCCCAACGAGCCAGGTCTTTGACGCGGTCTTCTCGGACGCAAAGATCGGCTTTTCCAGCCAGATCCTGCGGTGTGGTGTTTTCAAAAACGTACTCAACCGCCTCCACGCGAAAAGAACCGCAAGCCGGGTAGGACCGAATGAAGCGAACGCGGGTTTCGGACCCGGAGCTTCGCTGCGCTTCCAGAATGAGCCAACTGTTGCCGTTGTCCTGGCCGATTGTGAAGGCGTCGAGGCGGGCCGGCTGGCGAGTTCGGGTTGCGGCAGTCTTCTCAGCGACTCCGTCGCGGGCCCAGTCATTAGTGGATTGCGCGATCGCACTGAGTGGCACAGCCAGTGCCGCGATCATGAGAATGTTTTGGAATCGCACTCATAAAGAACGCTGTTGGACCTAACTTTTGCGTTCCGTTTAGGAATGATGCTCAGTGGTGATTGCTACAGCCCTACTCGTCCCCGCTATCGCTATGACACGCAGTCTCTTGTTTGCCTTTCTCGTCTTTCGGCAAACAGTTCAAACTGAAAACGCGCATTGTCGGTACGGACGCCAACTGGCCCATCGAACGCCAGAGCCGCTGCGCCTACGTCTCCGCGCCACACTTCTTTTCCGTCGGCAAAGACGCGCATCTTGCTGCCTTCCATCATGGCGCGCAATGTGTGCCGGGAGCCCTTTCTCATCGGCGGCAGAGTCTCGGAGTGTTCCGCGGCAATGTTGGTGTAGCCGTTGGTGCCGCACTCGGCGTGGGTTTGTTGTCCGGGATTGCTCTTAACGGAAACCACGAGCTCTTGTTTAGGCTCAATCCGCCACATGGCGTACACCAGGTTGCAGCCATTCTGCGCGCGCAACTTCAGGCCAAATTGCCGCCGTATTTCGCCGGATCCCAGCGGCTTGTCTTTCTTGGTGTGGCCCAGATATGTGAAGTGCGCTTCCACATGCTGCTTGGTTGGGAACGTGACTATCGCGCGCATCTCCGGTTCGCTGACTTCCAGTTTTGGGCCGGCAACGGTGCCAATGGCGCCTTTGGTTACACACAGATATTGGTGGGTGACGGGCTTCATGTCGGTCTGGCCCCCGACAGGTCGCGCGGAGATTGAGTGGGACAAGAACGCAACGGCGACCGTAGTCACCAGAAAGTGTGTTCTGGACTTCAGCATGGCAGCCTCCTTGTTGAGTGGTGACTCCACCGAGAGTTTCGTTACTAACCTTCTGCTTCTTGTCAGCTCCTTACCTCGGCACTAGCTGGGCCGGTAGCGGTGCGTGACTGTTCGTCCCGCTCCTCTTTGGCCCGTGCCTCCGCATACTGCCGCTTGAAATAAGCGTCAATGGCTGCGGGTTTGTCCGCCAGGTCTTGCGGAAAAGAAATACTGATCCGGTAGGTAAAGCCGCTGGAATTTTCCATCCCATGCAGAACAACGTGTCCGCTGCGTGTCTCATAGCCGCTGAACTCGTAACCGGCGGCGGCTATTTCGGGCGTCCAGTGCTCGGTAAACAGTTTGTCCTGCCGGTGGACGAACGCCAGCCGGCGATGTTTCTTGAAAATCTTGTGGAAGCGGGCGAGTAGTTCGGCTTCAGCGGCTTGCTGTAGCTCAAGTAGTTTTGACGTCCGGCTGGGTAGGTTCATGTCGTACCTCGAAAAAACCAGATACCTATGATAACCCGGTTTTGAACGCCGATTGCCAAGGATCGTACCGATCTGAAACCAAAAGCCGTTCAACCGCGAAACACGTAAAGTGACGCAGATTTCGTCCCGGAAACCTTGTAACACGGAGGAAAAGAGTAACCTGAGGAAGAACGATTTACCTTCCTACGCTGACTCTGTTCTCCGCGTTCCAGAGATTGTGTCTTTAATCCTTGGCGCTCTCTGCGTCCTTTGCTTTGAATCGACGTTTATTTGTCGCCGTCGTTGTCCTTACCGGCACCGTCTAGCGTACGGAATCTGGCTCGCAGACGGGACACAGTGTAATGACGTACCGCCGCGCACGCTTGTGAATCCACCGCTTCCGGCAATCCAAACAGACGGAGATCCAGCGCCAGATTGGTTACGTACAGGAATTTACCGTCGTGACTGAAATCCAGGCTGGCGGGGAAGAGCAGGCCATGCGGCAGTCCGTTCTTGTCCACGCCGCTAAAGTCGCCCAGTTTGGCCAGCAATTTGCCGCTGGGACTGATGACATCAATCTCGTCGGCCTGGTTGCCCGCTACCCAGAGATTGCCCTTGCGGTCGATGACCAGTCCGTCGGCGCCGTTGATGCTGTTTACAAAGACGCTCGGTTTTCCCGGCGTGCCGTTCGTTACCGGAATTTGCACAATCGTGTCATTGCCAGTGTTGGCCACGAAAAGTGTTTTGCCGTCCGCGCTGAACTGCATGCCGTTGGCGCCGAAGGGAGGAACGCCAGCCGTAGTAAGCAGCGCGTCCGTCACCCAAGCCGTACCCGCCCCGCCATGCGGACCGGTCTTCCAGATGATGCCCTGGAAAGAATCTGACGCGTACACATTGCCGGACTGGTCAAACGTGATGCCGTTCAGCCCCGAGCTGCCGGTCACGGTCATAAACACGGACGAATGCCCCGTTACCGGATCAACGCTGAGTACCGTGCCCGCGCCAAAGTCGGCGACGAGCAGCGCACCGGTTACTGGTTGGAAGGCGATTCCCAGTTGATGCGGGCTCGATCCGGCAATCGTGACCTGGCGGATCAGATGGCCTTCCGGGTTGAAGACATAGAGCTGTCCGGAAGTGGTGGCTGCACCAGCCGCGTTGAAACCGAAAGACGCAACGTAAACGTTGCCGTCCGGACCAACGATCAGGCCCTCCGGACCGAAAGCGCCGTCCGGCAGCACGGCAAAAAGTTCAGCGGCGGCGCGGTTTTGTTGTTGGGCCATCGCCGCAGCGGGGAAAATCATCACGGCAGCGAGAGCCAGCGCAAACATCAACATCGCTTGCCGGCGCGCGTTGCGTACGCAAGATTCTTGAATCCTTGGGGAAAAATTCATCGGAGTTCCTCCAATTGGAATAACTTCAGGTGGAATAACTTCAGGCACGGAACAACTGCTTCGGCGGGCAGGAATTGTAGATCATTTGCCGCCGATTCGACCATCTTCCGCACGCCTATCTTCAGTACGCTTATCTTCCCTGCCCGTCCACCCTCTACGAAGCGCCACGTTCGTACGCTAAAATGTTTCCATGCTTGATCTAGCCTTTGTCCGTGAAAACCTGCCTAATGTGGAAGAGATGTTGCGCCGTCGCGGCCAGGACCCGGCGGTCCTAGCGCGTTTCCGCGAGATTGACGACAAGCGCCGCCAGCTCATCACGCAGTCTGAAACGCTGAAGGCCCAGCGCAACAAAGCTTCAGAAGAAATTGCCAAGCTCAAGAAGGCCGGGCAGGACGCGTCCGCACAGATGGAGGCCACCAAGCAGCTGCGCGAGCAGGGTGACACGCTGGAAAAACAAGCTGGAGAAATTGACCAGGAGCTGCGCACCTTACTGGCCGGCATCCCGAACATGCCGCATGAGTCGGTGCCACTGGGCCACAGTGCGGACGATAATAAAGAAGTCCGCAAGTGGGGCGCGCTGCCGCAGTTCAGTTTCACGCCCAAGCCGCATTGGGAGTTGGGCGAGCAGCTGGGCATACTGGACATGGAACGTGCCGTGAAACTTACCGGTGCGCGCTTTGCCGTCTATTGGGACCTGGGCGCCCGCCTGGAACGCGCGCTCGCGAACTTCATGCTGGACTTGCATACCAAAGACCACGGCTATACCGAAGTGCTCACACCCTACATGGTGAACTCAAATTCCATGTACGGCACCGGACAGCTGCCTAAGTTTGCCGACGATCTCTTCAAAATCGACAAGCACGATCTCTGGCTGATCCCCACGGCGGAAGTTCCGCTCACGAACCTCTATCGCGACGAAACCGTGGACGCCGCGCGCCTGCCCATGTCGGTTACGGGATACACGCCGTGCTTTCGCAGTGAAGCCGGATCGTATGGCAAAGATGTGCGCGGGATCATCCGCCAGCACCAGTTCCAGAAAGTTGAGCTGGTCAAGTTCACGCGTCCTGAAGATTCTTATGCGCAGCATGAAGAGCTTACGCGCAACGCTGAGATGGTTTTGCAAAAACTCGGACTGCATTATCGTGTGATGTTGCTGTGTACCGGCGATATGGGAGCAAACGCATCGAAGACTTACGACCTGGAAGTCTGGTTGCCCGGACAGCAACTCTTCCGCGAGATTTCTTCATGCTCGAATTTCGAGGCCTACCAGGCGCGGCGCGCGAACATCCGTTATCGTCCGGAAGGCAGCAAGAAAAGCGAATTTGTCCACACTGTCAACGGCAGCGGACTGGCCATCGGACGCACCTGGCTGGCGATCCTGGAAAACTACCAGCAGGCGGATGGAAGCGTGATCGTGCCAGAAGCGCTGCGGCCGTACATGGGTACGGACAGGATTGTGGCGAAAAAATTCTGATTGAAAAATGGCAATCAGCATTCAGCAGTCAGCACTCAGCATTCAGCCAAACCAGGGCGCGCCAGCTGCCCAGTATGCAAAGAAGGATACTGGACCGGGTCAAATTGCTCGTTCGCTTTGCGCTCTTTGCGTCCTTAGCGGTGAAACTTGTTTTGGCTGAGTGCTGATTGCTGAGTGCTGATTGCTTTCTATACACTTAACGTCATGTCCCGCATCTGGCGCACCATCAAAGGCTACCTCTTCTGGACGTATGATCGCGGCAGTTTTCACTATGACGTAATGGTCACGGTGATCCTGCTGTTCATCTTTATTTCGCCGCGGTTCGTCGATTTCGGAGACCAACCGGCGGCTCCGTCAGCGCATCTAAGCCAGTTAATAGTTACTCCAGACGGAACCAGGGGATTGATCTTCCAGACGGACGCCGCATCCGTGGACGCGCAGGATATGGCCATGGTGCGCGCGAATTTCATGCGGGCCGTGCGTCCCGTGGCTGGCAATGTCACCATTGATCGTGTGGAGCCGTTGCGCGACCAGAGCGGCCAGATCGTGGCTTATAAGGCCTGGGCCCACCGCTAAGGCGTTGCGTCCGCTGAGGATTTCGTTTTCAGGGCACGGCGACAAGCGCGGACTTAAGGGCGAACTTAAAAAAGATAAAAACAGTGCGGCGCAGTCCTTTGGGTGAAACACTTCTATGAAACATAAATTTCTGCTGTGCGTACTATGGTCGTTTACGGTGATCTTGGCGGACGCGCAAAAAACCGCGCCTCCGGCGGAACAGCCTTCGGCGCAGCATCCCCCGGCGCAACCCGCTTCCACACCTCCTGACGATCTAAAGATTGTTCTGGCGAAAATGAATGCGGCCGCCACAAAATTCAAGTCCGCCAAGGCCGATTTCCAGTTCGATAACTACAATAAGGACGTTGACGAGCACGCAATCCAGAACGGCCGGATTTATTTCCGGCGCAACAGCAATGATGTGGAAGTCGCCATTGACATAGTCTCTCCTTCGCCCAAGAGTGTCCTTTATAAGGATGGCATGATTCGTCTGTACGAACCGCGCATTGAACAGGTAACGCAGAAGACCGTCGGCAAGAGCAAGTCGGAAATTGAAGCCGTGATGAACCTGGGTTTCGGGGGCAGCGGGGATGAGCTCTTGAAATCCTTTAACGTAACCATGGAAGGCTGGGAAACCTTGGACGGCGTCAAGACCGCCCGCCTGCAATTGGTTGCCAAATCTGACGATCTCAAGAAGCTTTTTACCAAAGCCATCCTCTGGATCGATCCCGAACGCGACGTCCCTCTGAAACAGCAATTCTTTGAGCACACCAACGATTACCGATTGAACCGCTACACCGGCATTGTGCTGAACGCCAAGCTCTCCAATGACGTGTTTCGTCTGAAAACCACGTCTAAGACAAATTTTTTGCCTCCGCGGTAGCCGTGGAGCGTAAACTTGGGGTGTCTGGGGAGCCTGTTTCGGCCGTGGCTGGGAATCCCGCCTTTGCGCTGCTTTGGGAATTCTTCGCGGCCTCCGCAACAGTCGGAGACGCAAGGGCATCTCACCAGAGTTAGAGTCTTAAGGA
>JANXPR010000505.1 GCA_025357215.1 Acidobacteriaceae bacterium
TTGAGCAAACGCAAGACCGAGAACGTGGCCTAGAAAGACGAACAAGAAAGAACTGTTCGGGAACATATATCAGGGAACACAAGGGGAGAAGGAAGTATGGTGCGAATCGGGACAGTAGGATTGGGAGCCTGGGGATGGAACCTGACCAGGAATTTTGCCGAGAACAAAAATTGCAGCCTGGTCAGCAGCTTTGATCTGGACGCCAAGCGGCGTGATTCAGCCGCGCGCGCCTGGCCCGGCGTGGAAACCGTTGACTCGTTCGACAAGTTGCTGGAACAGGACATTCAAGCAGTAGCCATCGCTTCCCCGGCGGTGACGCACTACGAATATTCCAAGAAGGCCTTGCTCTCCGGTCGCGACGTGTTCGTGGAAAAACCGTTCACGCTCGACGTCCGCCATGCGGAAGAACTGCTGGAACTCGCCGATAAACACAACCGCGTATTGATGGTCGGGCACCTGCTCGAATACCACCCGGTCGTCCAGAAGCTGAAGAAGCTGATCACTTCCGGCGAACTCGGCCCGGTCTACTACATCTATTCACAGCGCGTGAACCTGGGACGCATCCGCGGCGACGAAAACGCTCTGTGGAGCTTTGCGCCGCACGACATCTCGCAGATTCTCTACATGCTGGACATGGAACCCACCAACGTCAGCTGCCGCGGCCAAAGCTACATACAGGACGGCATTGAAGACGTAGTCTTCCTGAGCCTGTTCTTTGACAACCGCGTGATGGCCCACATCCACCTGAGTTGGCTGGACCCGCACAAAGTCCGCAAAACCACCATCGTAGGCAAAAACAAAATGGCGGTGTTTGATGACGCAGAAAACACCGAGAAGCTGCGCATTTATGACAACCACGCTGAGATGCCGCCGGCCCGCAGTTATGGCGAGGCAATCCAGGTTCGCTTTGGTGACATCCACATTCCCCGCGTGGATATGACCGAGCCGCTGCGTCTGGAAGTGCAGCACTTTGTGGACTGCGTCAACGAGCGCAAGACTCCGGTTTCTGACGCGCGCGACGGCTTGCGAGTGATTCGGATTATTGAGGCAGCCCAACGCTCCATGGAGCAGGACGGCGCGCCCATTTCATTGAAGACGGGACAAGATGACAAATTACATACATCCAACGGCAATAATCGGCGCTGGTACGCAATTGGGGCATAACAGCGTCATTCAGGATGACGTGAAAATCGGGACCAATTGCAGAATCGGCAGTGGCGTGGTGATTCATCCGGGAACGGTGATCGGGAACAGCGTGCGCATTGATGACAACACGGTGATCGGCAAGCTGCCCATGAAGGCCGCGCTGAGCGCCGTGACCACGGACCAAACACTCGATCCGTGCGTGATTGAAGACGATTGCATGGTCGGCGCCATGGTAGTGATCTATCGCGGTTGCCGCGTAGGCAAGAAAGTCATGGTTGCGGACATGGCGTCCATCCGCGAAAACGTTGAAGTAGGCGAATACACCATTATTGGCCGCGGCGTAACGATTGAGAACAAAGTAAAAGTCGGCAGCCGCTGCAAGCTGGAGACGGAAGCCTACATCACCGCGCTGTCGGAAATCGGCGACGGTTGCTTTATCGCTCCGGAAGTCACGTTTACCAACGACAACTTTCTGGGACGCACCAAAGACCGTTTCAAGTATCACAAAGGCGTGACGATGAAAAAAGGCGCGCGCATTGGCGCCAACGTCACAGTGCTGCCGGGATTGACGCTCGGCGAAGACGCATTGGTCGCCGCCGGCTCGGTGGTCACCAAGGACGTGCCGGCACGCAAGATTGTTCTGGGATCGCCGGCGCGCATCTGGCGCGATGTTCCCACCGACCAGTTGTTGGAGAACCAATAGTTGCCATGAAGAAGTTTCTGTCCATTGTCGGAGTCAGGCCGCAGTTTGTTAAAGCTGCCATGGTGTGCGCCGCGGTTGACCGCTTCAACCGCTCGGCGCAGCCAGAAGACCGCATTCAGCACCAGTTGCTGAATACCGGCCAGCATTACGACTTTGCCATGGCGGAAGTTTTCTTCCAGCAACTTCCCCTGCCGACTCCGGACTTCGACCTGGGGGTCGGCTCCGGTACGCACGGCGCTCAAACCGGAGCGATGCTGGAACAGATTGAAGAAGTCCTGTTGCGCGAAAAACCGGACTTCGTGATCGTGTACGGTGACACCAACTCCACACTCGCCGGCGCATTGGCTGCCGTGAAACTGCACATCCCTGTAGCGCATGTGGAAGCAGGACTGCGCAGCTTCAACCGCCAGATGCCGGAAGAGATCAACCGCATCGTGGCCGATCACGTTTCCAATGTGCTGCTCTGCCCCACGTACGCCGCGGTGGAACAATTGGCACGTGAAGGCGTGATCAACGAAGTCCATTTTTGTGGCGACGTAATGCTCGATGCGGTGCGCGAGTTCGCCCCGGTGGCAGCGCGGCAATCCAATATCCTGGCGCACCTTGGGTTGGGTCCAAAGCAGTACATCCTGCTTACGATTCATCGCGCTGAAAATACCGATTCGCTCTCGCGAATGGAAGACCTGGCGAACACGCTTTGCCACCTGGATCGGCCAACAGTGTTCGCCATGCATCCGCGTCTCCGCGCCAAGCTTGATTCGGAGCCGGAATACAGCAAACTGAAGAAACAGCTTTTCTCGGCAAAGCATTTGCGCATCGTGGAACCGCTGCCCTACCTGGACATGTTGCAACTGGAAGCCAACGCGCAGTTGATCATGACCGATTCCGGCGGCGTCCAGAAAGAAGCTTATTTCGTGGGCACGCCGTGCCTCACGCTGCGCGAAGAAACCGAATGGACCGAAACTCTACAAGGCAACTGGAACCGCGTAGTGGGCACGTCCCCTGAAAAGGTGCTGCCGCTGGTGCAGAGCTTGTGGTCCAACAACGGGGCATTGCCTGACTCGCAGCCGGAGCTGGCCGCGTTCGGTGACGGCGCCGCATCGGACCGAATTATCCAAATTCTGATTGAAACGTACCAGGCAAACCATGCCAAGCAGGACCATACAACCACATGCGTGAATTCATGAACACCGTTACTGTCAACACGAAGACCATACTCGTCACCGGGGCCGCGGGATTTCTAGGCTCTCATTTGTGTGACTCGCTGCTCGCCCGCGGACACCGCGTCATCGGCGTGGACGACCTTTCCCACGGCAAGCAGGAAAATCTGGCGGAAGCCCTTGTGAACCCACGGTTCTCATTTCACGTGTTGGACGTCACCGACGCAGCCAAGCTGCGCGCCGTAAGCAAAGGCGTAGACACTATCGCCCACCTGGCGGCATTCAAGATTCCGCGTTACGGCGGACGCATGCAGACACTGCTCATCAACTCGGAAGGCAGCTTGAACGTGCTACGCCTGGCCGCCGACCTGAAAGCGAAGTTCGTTTTCACTTCGACTTCAGACGTCTACGGCAAAAACCCTGACGTTCCGTTCAGTGAGACCAGTTCCAGCGTGATTGGCGCTTCCACTGTGCCCCG
>JANXPR010000342.1 GCA_025357215.1 Acidobacteriaceae bacterium
AAGCATCTTGCGTAACTCCACTGCGGAAATGTCACACAGCGGATTCGCGGCGTTGGCCACCACGGCAACGTCCTTGGCGCTGGCCGGACTGATCACCACCGGCTGGCAACCGTCACCGGCAGGACAACTCACGGCGGCCAGGAAGACCAGCGCGGCCGCAAATTGCCTGGCCATTGCTCCCACCGTAATCATTCTGATCTTTCTCATGAGGATGCCTTCATCCAATCGACCCTTAAAAAGCAAATGACAGTTGGGTCCCAAACAGATTCGCCCCAGAAACGCCACGCCGCATGTCACGCCCCACTTCCACTTTGAACGCGGCGAACTCGCTCAAGCTGTAACGCAGGCCCGCCTTGGGACCGTGCAACAACCCGATGTCCGCGAACAGAGGATCGCGAGCCGGCACGTTCACGTACTCGTAGCGGAAGTACGGCCGGTAACTGCCGAACCGCCGCGAGATCTGCGAATAGAAACCTGGGATATTGGTGGTGGAACCGTTGGAGTCAAGCGTATGCCGTTGCAGCACTGCCTCATTCATGAATTCAAACTGCGGAGTCTGGTAGACCACGTGGCCGGCCAAAATGTTTTCAACCACTCCTGATTGTGCCGGCGGCGTAACGTGATCGTGATAGTTGGAAAAACCAAATTGCATTCCGGGAACCTGGCTGGGACGGACGAAAAATCCCAGGTTGAAAGACTTGCCATTGTTGTCGTCGGAAGTGCTTTGCACGGGATTGACTTCCTTGCGTCCCGTGCGGCCGTTGGCGATTTCCGCCACATAATGCAGACCGATGCTGTTTACCAACGTGCCGGTGGCGCTCACGCCCACGCTATGTATCGGCAAAATTCCGCCCTGATCTTCAAACGCAAACATAAACGGACGCGCTTGCGTGGTCTGCATCAGCGCGCTGTGGTGATAAGCGGTGTTGTAAAAACCAATCTGCGAATGGTATCGGCCAACGGAAAGAGTCAGCCAATCGCCTGCGTTGTAAGTCACTTGCAGGCGTTCGGGCTCAATGCTGAATTCGTTGGTAACCGTGTCGGCCTCAATCACGGTCTCGGCCAGAAAACTCATTCTTTCTGAAATGCGGGAAGTCATGAAGAGGTTCAATTGACCGAGCGAAAAAGTATTCGTGGCGCCGCTCCGGCTGGACGCATGCCAACTGGCGTCACCATAACCGCGAATCTGAAGGCGCGGACCGTTCACCTCCATGCCAGCATGGTCAGGCATGGAAGTTTGCGCGAGAGCCGCATCCGGTGTAGTGGCTGCTTGCCCCGCGGGAGATTGCGCGGTAGCAAGCTGAGCAGGGGCGTTCTGTCCGGCAGACAAAATCTGCATCTGGACCTTGAGATCTTTTACCTGCGACTCCAGGTCCTGAACCCGCTGCAAAAGGGCCTTCACGGTGTCCGCATCCAGTGTGACGGATGGTTGTTGGGCGCCGGCAATTGGACTATTCATCAACAACAAGAAAATAGCTACGGCGAATACTGCAATTCTTGTTGCCGTCGGGGTATGTAGTGCTTCGTACATGAATGCTGGTCCTTCCAGGGAACTGTAGGGATAAACGGCCAATCTTGGATTCCTCTTAAGTTACTAGGGTAATAGGGGAAAATTTATCGTTGCGGAAAATTGCGGATATTGGTTTAAAGAATTTCTTAAAGCGCGCGCTGTAAAGCCGAAGAAGTTAATACCCCCGTTTGCCGATTAATAAGAAAGCGGCCGTTGCCATGTGCATTGGATGGCTCTCAAAATAGGGGACAGGAAGAAAACGAACGTGGACACAATCAGTCCAGAATATTTGAAATTCGAGGCACCTGGATCCGTGCTGGTGGCGGAAGATGACCCGCTCTTCCGCCGGCTGGTGGAATCGTGGCTGCGTAAATGGAACTTCAATGTGACCCTTACGCATAATGGCGCGGAAGCCTGGCAAGCCTTACAGCAGCCGGACTCTCCACGACTGGTGGTGCTGGACTGGATGATGCCGCAAATGGACGGCGTTGAACTTTGCCGCAAGATTCGCGGCGCCAACTTCGCTCGCAGCCCTTACATTATTCTGCTCACGGCCAATGATCAGACAGAACAGATTGTCTACGGCTTGAACGCCGGCGCCGATGACTACTTGACCAAACCGATCAACCCCAACGAACTTCAGGCCCGCTTGCAAGTGGGAATGCGCACGCTGTCTTTGCAAGCGGCGTTGTGCGCAAAAGAAGAACAACTGCGTTTTGCCGCCACCCACGATGGGCTCACCGGCATTTGGAACCGCGGAGCTCTGATGGAATTCCTGCAACGGGAACTGGCCCAGAGCAAGCGCACTGACACACCGTTGAGTTTGATGATGATCGACGTGGACCACTTCAAACAGGTGAATGACAAATACGGACATCTGGCCGGCGACGCCGTGCTGCGCGAGATCGCCGTCCGGCTTCAGGGCTGCTGCCGCAATATCGACTGGGTAGGGCGTTTTGGCGGTGAAGAGTTCATGGTCCTGGCCAGTAATTGCGGAGTTGGGTAGTGTCCTAATTTGCCTCCGTGCTCTGATTCCCACAGATTTCTGAACTAATAAACCAAGAAGGGAGATTGAAATGCAGGAAAAAGAATTGCTCCGTGACTCAAGAGAAAGTCTTGACAACCTTGAGTCAGTATTATATGATTTCCTTGTGAGACTACGAGATGTAATCCGGGGCTTGGGAATTCAGGCGGGGAGAGACGAAGCTGATCTCCGCAAGATGACCCAAGAGCGGGAAAAGCTCTATTCTAATTACCTCCGGTTTCGTGAATTGGAAGAAGGCATCGGCCAAAAGAGTGAGCGGCTGAGTCTGCTGTGTGCATTGATGCTGAATGCTCCACAGACGGTCAAAGAGGGCAACGCCTTCGATCTTAAGCGGTCGCATCGAGTCGATGAGGATAGTGAGTCTCCGCTCGTAGACCTGAAAGCTGTATCCGATTTCCCGCTGTGGAGGATCATCAGGGAAATTGTTAGACAGACTCCCGAGATGCAAGTCATATCTCTGGAGCACACACTTAAAGCGCTAAGTATAAACGTGAGCCGAGCGGCGATTGAGTCTGCTCTCGAAACTCACAACAATGTATTCGACATAACGTGGCAAGGCAGGAAAAAATTTGTCGCGTTGAAAGGAGCAAGAGATGCGTCCTCCACCAAACCAAAGTGCAAATAACGAGAGCCGCTAGGAGCGCAAACTCCCAACGGCCCTAAACCGACAATCCGGCAAGCCAGACTGACAGCCTCGCAACTTCATTTTGGCTTGCCTTAACCAAAAAGTCAAGGACAAAATGAACATACTCAGACCCGAGAAAAAACTCGCTGTAATTTCCGCGCTTATCGAAGGTAACTCCGTTCGCTCCATCGAGCGCATGACAGGCGTACACCGAGACACCATCTGCCGCTTGCTGGTAGAAACAGGCGATCATTGCGCCGGGCTGCTGGACACGCACATGCGGAACCTGCAATGCAAACTCATTCAGTGCGATGAAATCTGGACATTCGTGGGCAAGAAGCAACGTAGAGTAAGAGCAGGCGATGCTCTGGCCTTGGGCGATCAATGGGTATTCGTGGCCCTGGATGCGGAGACGAAGCTCATTCCTACGTATACCGTTGGCAAGCGCACAGCGGCAAGCACGTTCGGATTCATTAACGATCTGTCCCAGAGGATCGTAACCAAACATCCTCAGATCACAACAGACGGTTTCAGGTTCTACGTGAGGGCCATTGAGGACTGCTTTGGTGCGGACGTGGACTTCGCGCAGCTTGTGAAGCTGTACGGCGATTATGGCCAGCATGACAGCGCGACGAAATACTCCCCAAGCCCAATCCTTGAGGTCATATCCAAGGTCAGGCAGGGGACGCCAGACGAAGAACACATCAGCACGTCATTCGTGGAACGGCAGAACCTCACGATGCGGATGCACATGCGGCGATTCACGCGGCTCACGAACGCTTTCTCGAAGAAGCTGGAGAACCTGAAGGCCGCTTGCGCTTTGCATTTTGCGCACTATAATTTCTGCCGCGTGCATTCGTCCCTTCGCATTACGCCAGCTATGGCTGCGGGGGTTACGACAGAAGTTTGGAGGACAGAAACTCTAATCAATTAATTACGAAGCAACAGAAAGAGGAAAATTCTTTGCCTGACACATCAAAGCTCAAATGTCCACACTGTAAGTCGGACTTTAATCCCGTATCGTTTAGCATGACACACGGGCCAAAGTTCGGAGACTTGGCACTCAGCACATTCTTTTGCCCAAGCTGTATGTCCGTTCTTGGGTTTTCGTGGATTTCCAAGGCTGATGCTCTAAAGATGCAAAAAGAGGGGGCGCAATCTTGAGGTTGCATTCGGCACACTCCGGGTGTAACTTGAGTTTTGCCGAAACAAGTTCAAGAGAGGCCCGGACTGGCATCCGGGCTTTCCCTTTTTCTGGTATAACACACCTGTCAAGAGGGAAAAATAGGACACTACCCGGAGTTGACGGCCTGCCGCGATTCAGTGAACGCTTGAGAACGGCAGTCTCTGATCTTGCCGTGAAGACTTGCTCCGGCTCGGTGTCAACCAGCGTGAGCATCGGGGGCGTAGTCGTGGACCCCGGAATCCAAAGTTCCTGCGATACTTTGATTCAGGTGGCCGATATGGCCCTTTACTGCGCCAAGCACGGTGGCAGAAATCGCTGCGTTCTTCTGCAAGCTGACGGCGGCCCTTACCCTGACTCAAATTCAACCGCTCAGATGCCGGCGCCGCCTGACTTGGCTTCCGCCTCGCCGGCTTCCATCGCGTGACCCGCTGACGTCATCTCCTGCCCCGCGCCGTCCATGGACACAACTTTCCTGGAAACTCCAGTAGGTTCCGGATACTGCGGCAACACTTCCCGCAGCGCCCATTCAATGCGGTCCACCGACTCCTTCATGTGCTGCAATTGCATGGGATCAAGACTACAGTTCTGATGTTGCGATCCCCAGAATTTAATCACCTGCAAAGCGTTGCGGATGTGGTGGTTCAAGTCCGCAATGGTTTTCATCCGCTCGCGCATCATCTCGTGCCGCGATCTCACATTCT
This sequence comes from Acidobacteriaceae bacterium, assembly GCA_025357215.1. Taxonomy (GTDB): domain Bacteria; phylum Acidobacteriota; class Terriglobia; order Terriglobales; family Acidobacteriaceae; genus Angelobacter. Next base: position 5,068 of record JANXPR010000342.1, read on the forward strand.
TTGCGAACTGGTAAAACAGCAGACCGGCGATGGTCCCGGTGATCACGTCGCTGATTAGGATCAGGCTCCAGCGCGAAAAACCTTCCTGGCTGAGAAAAGCGTCCTGCACAACGCCCAGACAGAATGCGAAGAAACCGATCAGCACGGCGATCGCGCCGGCCTGGCGCGTCCAGAAAGATTCCAGGTTTTTCCCGTCGTTGGGCACTGAATTCACTTGCCATATTGTAGAACGAATCACATGAGGTGAATGACTTAGTTTTTACTTAGGCGCGTGATTTCCTGGCATGCCGCTTTCATTCTTAAGACTCGGCCGGGAAATTGCCCTGTTTCGCCTTCATCCCATCCACCCCGTACTGCCTGCAACTTATTCAACTGTAACGGACTTAGCCAGATTCCGCGGCTGGTCAACATCGCATCCGCGCCGCACCGCAATGTGGTACGCCAGCAGCTGCAAAGGCACCACTTCCAGGATCGGCAATAGTAGCTCCGGCGCCTCCGGAACGTACAAAACATGGTCCACCGATTCCTTGATTTCCTCATCGCCTTCGGTGGCAATGGCAATCACCTGTCCTTCGCGCGCTTTCACTTCTTTCACGTTGGACATGGTCTTTTCATAACGCAGCACGGAGTTCGCGTCGTTCGGATCGCGCGTGGCCACAATTACCACTGGCAGGTTTTCATCGATCAGCGCGTTCGGGCCGTGCTTCATCTCGCCCGCGGGATAACCTTCCGCGTGGATGTAGGAAATTTCTTTCAACTTGAGCGCGCCTTCCAGCGCAATGGGATAGTGAATGCCGCGTCCCAGGAACAGGAAGTCTTGCGATTTTGAATAACGCCGCGCCAGTTCTTCCACTTCTTCGTCACGGCCCAGTAGCGTTTCCAGTTTGCTGGGGATGCGCAACAGCTCGTCGATGAGCTTTTTGCCATGCTCCGGCGTGGTCACTCCGCGGACTTCTCCCAAATGCAGCGCCAGCAGAAACAGCGCGGTCAGCTGCGCCGTAAAGGCTTTGGTGGACGCAACGCCAATCTCCGGTCCGGCATGCGTGTACACCGTGCCGGAAGATTCGCGGGCAATCATCGATCCCACTACGTTGCAGATCGCCAGCGTCTTTGAGCCTTTGGCTTTGGCTTCACGCTGCGCGGCAATCGTGTCCGCCGTTTCGCCGGACTGCGTAATCAACAGCGTAATTTCTTTGTTCGAGGTAATCGGATCGCGATAGCGCCATTCGCTGGCGTAATCCACGTCCACCGGGACGCGCGCCAGCCGCTCAATCATGTACTTGCCGGCCAGACCCGCATGCCAGCTTGTTCCACAGGCCGCAATGTTGATCTTCTGAGTGGACTTCAACTCGGCTTCGGTTATGTCCATTTCGTCCAGGAAAACCAGACCTGTATCTTGCGACACGCGACCCAGCGTGGTGTCCCGCACCGCGCGCGGCTGCTCATAAATCTCTTTGAGCATAAAGTGCTTGAAGCCGCCTTTTTCCGCCATGATCGGGTCCCAAGTCACATGCTGCACTTCACGCACCAGCGCTTTGCCGTCAAAGTCCGTGACCTGAACACCGGATGGCGTGACCACCGCAATGTCGCCGTCTTGCAGGAAAAAGAGATCGCGCGTGTGATAAAGGATGGCCGGAATGTCGGACGCGACAAAGTATTCGTTATCGCCCAGGCCAATCACCGCCGGCGGGCCATTGCGCGCCGCCACAATCTTGTTGGGTTCTTCTTCGCAAATCACGCCCAGCGCAAAGACGCCGGTAAGCTGCTTCACCGTTTTGCGCACCGCTTCTTCCAAACTCGGACGGTGCCCGTTGGCCTTGGCATAAAACGCTTTCTCAATCAGGTGCGCGATGACCTCGGTGTCTGTCTCGGTGACGAACTTGTGGCCTTCTTCAATCAGCTTTTTCTTGAGCGAGAGATAGTTTTCGACGATCCCGTTGTGCACAACAACGATCTTGCCGGTGCAGTCGCGATGCGGATGGGCGTTTTCTTCCGTCGGACGTCCGTGCGTGGCCCAACGCGTGTGACCAATACCGTAAGTCCCGTCCAGCGGCTTCAGCCGGATCACTTCTTCCAGGTTGCGCAGCTTGCCTTCCGCGCGACGGACTTCCAGATGCCCGTTGCCGGATGCAGCGGCGCCAGCCGCGTCATGACTGCCCGCCACTGCAATCCCCGCCGAATCATACCCGCGATATTCCAGCTTGCGCAGCCCCTCGATAATCACCGGGACCACCCGCTTCTTGCCCACGTATCCTACGATTCCACACATAGACACACCCAATCTGGTCGAGTAAATTCGAGCAATTGGTAATCGGGTAATTTCGTAATTTGGTAATTTTTCCAACGCAGCAGAGGGCCGCCGGTTTTCAATTACCCGATTACCAGATTACTCAATTACCAATTCTTCATCGCTCAATTACCAATTTTGTATGGCTCACATACCAATTTTGCGTCGCTCTACAGCCTCACAAAACACGGACAACTTTTATCCCGGTCATCACGACAACTTTTATCCCTGTCGTCCTGAGCAAGTCCGAGCCTAGGTGAGGACGCGTCGAAGGACCCCGACGATGCCTATTGCTACCAATCCGCTTCAGGGAGTTCTCACCACACATTGGATGCTCGGCACCCGCTATGGATTCCGCCTGCGTTTCGCAACCATTAACCACAAAGGACACGAAGGAACAAGAAGGCCGATCACCTGCTTCCCATTCCCGATTCCTGATCAGCGTTCATCCGCGTTTAATCAGCGGCAAAAGGGTTTTTGTCCCGGGATTCAATCGTCGATCCGGTACGTAAACTCTTCAATCACCGGATTGGTCAGCACTTCTTTGGCAATGCGCTCCACTTCTGCCTTGGCGGCGGCTTTGTCGCCGCTGCTCAGGGCAATCTCAAACATCTTGCCCTGGCGGACGTCCGCCACTCCCTGATATCCCATCTTCTTGAGCGCGCCGTGAATGGTCTTGCCCTGAGGATCCAGGACGGTGGTCTTCGGCATGACTGTAACGTAGGCCTTCATGGATAAGGCGATTATAGCCGAGTCGTCTTCTCCGCATTTAGTGCCTCCGGTTGTCACCGATGCCCGCAATTTCCCAAAAAACGCAAAAGGGGCGCCGCATGGCGCTGGGTTGACAAATGTATCAACCCAATCTAAAATAGCAGGTTGTGATTAAGTTTGGGAAGGTACTGCGACAACTCCGAGCCGAACGTGGACTTGGAATCAAGAAGCTAGCCCCCGGCCTCGGCGTAACCTACAGCTATCTGAGCAAGCTTGAGAATGGTGAGGTCGGTCCATCGGAAGATATGGTGGCCAGAGTGGCGAAGTATTTTGATTATGATCAAGGCCGTCTGTTGCTTTCGGCTGGCAAAGTGCCCGCTGAAATCCTGGAAATTCTGCAGAACAACCCAGATGAAGCGATCGAATTCCTGAAGGACCGGTTTGGACGCGCCAATGACCGTAGATCCTAGTCGCCAACAGTTCGTTACGATCATTGAGGGACAGGGAAGAATAGGTGATCGATTCTGCAACGTCAGGCGCTTGGGACCATGTGGCGGGGCGGGTAGTTTCTCCTTGCTCTTTGAGGCGGATGACGAAAAGGACGGAAACAGCAAAGTCGCTCTGAAATTCCTTCACCCTTTCGAGCCGAGCGCATATCGACGGCAGTGCTTCGACCGTGAGTCGGAGCTTCTGCAAAAGCTGGCCGGCCAAAAAGACATCATTCAGCTGATGGCTCCTCGCTCCGGATTTACTTGCGCCCTCCAACCACACAACTTTGAGATTCCGTTTTCATACTATGCAGTTGAACTAGCAAGCTCAGACCTGGGAGATCTCCTTGAGCGGGGCGCAATCGATGCTCAAACAAAGCTGCTGTACTTCAGGGTAATGTGCCGGGCCGTACAACGCATTCACAGTTTAAGAATCGCCCATCGAGATATCAAACCGCCAAACTTTCTTTTGATGCCCGATGGCAAGATCAAGCTTTCAGATTTCGGAACGGCGAGGATTCTAGACGGCAACACGCCCGGCATACTTGCTGACTACCGCGAGTTCCCCCCCAGGAGACTTGGGGTATGTTGCACCAGAAATGCTAGCGTCACTCCACGATGATGATCCGCACATCGCGTTTGGGGCAGACATTTTCGCTCTAGGGGCGTGCTTGTTCGAAATGTTTGCAACGATCCCACTGGGAATCCAGCTATTTGACCGCAGCTTTCAGGAAGATCTGATGAAGGCGATGGGAGCCGTAAAACGTGGTCAGCGTACAAGAATTTACGATCAGTTTGTAACGAATATTTCAAACTCGCATCACCTCCCGAGCCTTGCTGCGTTCGCGCCGAACATGCCTCGGGGCATACTGCCCCAGGTTGACGATTTGTATCGATCAATGGCGGCAATTGACTATAGATATCGCTTAAGAGACTTTGAGCATGTTTTTCTAAAAAATCAACCGGTGCGTCTTAACACTCGATAATGAGGAGAAAATCGGCCGGTGGCGAGAGAAGCGGGATCGAGAGCGAAGTGCGGCTAGAGAAAAGTTGCAGAAAAATGCCGTACGCCGTGCACAGCAGGAGATTAGATGATAGTAACATCTGCGAGCAATGAGAAGGACGTCAAGCAGGCCGATGTCGCGCCGCAGTTTACAGCCGACTCGCCTCAGATAAGCCCCTTGGCGGTGAGTTCTGCAATCTCGGTAACTAAGAGCCATTCAGGAGTAATGCTTAGTTTCGTGAATGAAATTGAAGAAGGCTCTTCAGTTCGGCATAGCCGCACGATTGCGGACAAAATGATCGCCCGTTCGGCGCGAGAGGTCGAGCGTCGCCCGAAGAGCTCTAAGGCCCATACTAATCTTGGAATCGCACTACTCAATGCAGGTGACATCAATTCAGCTCAGATCGAGTTCGACGCGGCACTAGCTATCGATCCGACGAACTATATCGCCTCGATGAAACTTGCCCGCATAAAAGTTGCCCAGGATTTGTTGGATGATGCCGCAATAACCTACTCAGCTTTGAGGACCCATTACCCGAAAGACCCGGCTCCGGTCCTGAGCCTAGCCTACATTGCGATGCGAAAGGAACAATACGAGGCTGCGGCGAAGTTGCTTAGAGATGCAATCCGCATTGGGCACAAGGCGATTACCGCCAAGTACTTTCTGGGGATTGTGTTGCTCAAGCTGGGAAGAAATCAAGAAGCAATTTCGACGCTAAGAGCAGCTGCGCATCTGGAAGTAAGATCTCCAGCCCTGTATGAGGCTTTGGGGGTTGCGTATTCAGTTGCGGGAGATTTTCGCCGAGCTACTGTAGCATTCAAGACCGCCCTTTCTCTGACACCGTGGGCTCAAAATGCTGTGCGTGGGCTGGCAAGAGCACTGCTGGAACTGAAGCAAATAGATGAGACGGTGTCTCTGCTCACTCGCTATCTTGAAGAAAACGCCCAAGACAACGATGCCAAGCAGCTCCTTGCCAAGGCTTACGCTATTCGTCGGCAATTTCGTTCGGCGATTGGCCAGCTTACGCAGGTATGGGGAAACGTGGACGAAAATGACAGGTCCACAACCGCGTTGAGGTTTCGTCTGGCAAACAATATTGGTACACACTACATGGACAGTGGAGAGGTTGGGCAGGCAGAGCAGTGGTTTCTAAGAGCAATCAAAATTGGGCCAGATATTTCTCCAATTCCACAAAACAACCTTGCTCGGGTTTACATTCTAAGGAAAGATGTTTCGAGGGCGTTGGATGTCTTGAGGGCTGCCCGCACCAAGTTCGGTGATGATCCGGATACCGTCTTACTGATAGCGGGCAGTCTTGAGAAAATTGGATTATATGATGACGCGATTGCGCAATTGCGGCCTATCGTCACAACCGGGAAAGCCACGCCGGAGTTGTACGCGATCCTCGGCAGTCTACTTGCCGAGGACAAGCAAGACTACAAAACCGCGTTACAAACCCTCAAAGAAGGATACTCAAAATACAGTGAAAACGACATTCTGGGAAACACTTTGGCCTATGTGTACTTGACCTTGGGCGACGCACAATCAGCAAGGCCGATCTTGGAAAGACATAGGGTGACGATCGAAGACAAATGGGCGCAGCTCGGAAATAGGATTTGCCTCACAGCCACCTACGGCTTGCTTAGGATAGTGGAGGGCGACATCGAGGAGGGCATTCGGCTTTATAAGAAAGCTGAGCAATTGTCCTCTGAATTTGGCGATAAGAGCTTGGCAAGAACCGTGGCGCAGAAGAAACACTTAGAACTGGCTCGAGCATATGTTCGAAATCGTGACTTTCAAGCTGCTTACGAACAAATCAGAAAAGGCCTTGCGATTCACGATGGCAGGCTGTCTTACGATCAACAACTGCGAGCATTGGAGAAAGACATCCAGCCTGCCGATGGTTTTCTGAAATAAGATTCAAGTCGGAGCGACGACGCTGTGGTCCACAGGATGTCAAATTTTCGGACGATGAACTAGTTCGCGCTGGCAATGGCGAATAAAATACGGTATATTGGAAAGGTTCTCGTTGTCTTTAAATGAGTTACCGCCAAATGGCGGACAGGTGCGGTAAGCGCCTGGAAATGGTCTTTGAAAACAAAGCATCTAGCCATTGGCAACTAGCAATTAGCCAAACCAAAACCTTGGGTGACGGGCTGTAAGTCCTTTGGAATCCTAGTTAAGGGTAGAGGAATATAACCTTGACGCAAGGTCGCATCAAGCGGATAATCTCCTCAGTGGAAGAACATCAAGGTACATTGAGGAAAACGGTTCGCGATGTTGTGATCGGAATTGTGGCGGGCGTCGTGATTGAGTTGACGCTGAAAGCCCTCAATTTTGAAGACCTCGTGCCGTATGTTCCGCGAATATGGCTCGGTATCTTTGTGTTCCTTGCGCTTGATGTTCTAATCAGACGAAAGGAAGTCCGCGAATGGTCGAGTGGGTTCTATCGTTCGCTGAATTGGTGGCAGAGAATTATGTCTTATATCGCTGTGGCTAGCATAGGTGCAGCAACATTCTCTGTTTACTGGTTTGCAATGACTAGCGTTTTCAATGCCAGAGCAGTACACGGCGAACACGGGCATATTAATAATCCTCAGGCCGCGCGGCCTATACAGCAACCTGAACACGCTACTACAGTACCCGTGCCTTCAGTCATGCCCACGGCAACTGCTCCTGAACGTTTGCATCATCCAAAGCCCGTGCATACGCCAACAGTAACCTGGCCTGCATTTATGCAGTTATCGCGCATAGAAGCCATAGCTAACAGCTCCACTATAGCCGCTAACGCTCAGCTTCATTTTCGGTTTTATTACACAAATAAAGGAGTAAGGCCTTTACATGATATTTGGACCATAGAACAGATGATTGTTGATGAGCCGACGAAAGAGAAGCAAGCAGAAGCATATGCGCGAATGTCGCAAATATTTAAGAGCGAAAAAGAAAAAGTTATTACCGAAAACCGGAATGGTGCCACTGCTGGAGTAGGTGAGGAATTCTGGAGAGATATGCTCACCATTCCATTGCCACAAACGGTGGCAGACGATCTGTTGACCGGAAAAAGGGTTTTTATAGTTCACATAAAGCTATGGTGGAAGAATGATGCCGGAGAGGACGGACAAGTCGGATATTGTCTACGTATGCAGCAACCTAAAGCCCCAGAGCTTAAAACAGGTGAAATAGTTTGGAACGACTGTCCGTACAAGGACATCGACGCAAACGTTGTGCCTAAGCAGCAGTGAGCGTCTTGTACTCTACGTTCCCCGCTTCAATCATTTTGAGAAGCGTATCGCGAAACAGGAAAGGATTCGTACGGTTATTAAAACGGAAGCACATTTCGTCGAGGTAGGCTTCAAGATGTTTCGCGCTGATCTTGTGCCATGTTCCCATGATGCCGCGCTTGAGCAAAGAGAATGCCGATTCAACCGTATTGGTATAGATATCGCCTTGCACGTAAACGTGCTTCGAGTGATTGATGGTCTTGTGTTTCTCCGCAGGATGGCCAGCACGTTTCATCGCGTTAGGATATGCGCCGAAGTCATCTGTAACAAGCACGTCCACATCTGCGCTAACGTTTTCTTTGATGTACTTCGCCAGTGTGCCAGACTTGCAATCTTCAGCATGGAAGAAACGAAGATCGCCACCACGCTGACGGATGCCAATCACTATTTCTTTGTTGTTTCTGGCGCGCCCACTAAGGCCACCACGAAACTTGCCTCCGACATAGGTTTCATCAACTTCAACCGTGCCAGTGAGCGGAGCTGGATTAACCGCCTTCATTGCAGAGCGGATGCGGTGGCAGAGGTACCACGCTGTTTTGTAGCTGATTCCCATCATGCGCTCAATTTGTTTTGCGCTCATCCCTTTGCGGGACTCGCACATCAAATAGACCGTGGCAAACCATTTTGTGAGCGGCAAATGGGAATCATGGAAGATCGTGCCAGCGGTTACGGAGAATTGATAGCGGCATGAATCACAATCGTATTGATTACGGGCAAGGATGCGAGAGGTTTTGTCAGACAGGCAATTCGGGCAAGTCACTTTGTCAGGCCAGCGGAGTGCTTCAAGGTAAGAGCGGCATTTCGCATCGTCACCAAACTTTAGCAGCACTTCACAGAGATTCATCGAAGGCGAGACGGTTTTCATTATGACCACCC
>JANXPR010000371.1 GCA_025357215.1 Acidobacteriaceae bacterium
TGGCGGAGTTTCACGCGCAGAATGGCGGCCTGGAGTTCGTCCAAGCGGCTATTCCAACCCTGCTCGTCACTCAAATATTTCTTGCTGCTGCCGTGCGCGCGCAGAGAAGAGAGGTGGCGGGCCACTTCTTCAGAATTGGTCACGACCATACCGCCGTCGCCATAGCCGCCGAGATTCTTGCTGGGAAAAAAGCTGATACATCCCACGTCACCCATGGAAGCAGTCTTGCGTCCTTTATAAGTCGCGCCGATGGCTTGCGCGGTATCTTCAATCACTTTCAGGTTGTGTTTCTTGGCCAGAGCCAGAATCGGGTCCATGTCCGCCGACTGCCCGTAGAGATGCACTGGCACAATGGCTTTGGTACGCGGCGTGATGCGGCGCTCAATCGATTTAGGATCAATGTTGTAAGTGTCAGGATCGATGTCCGCGAAAACGGGCTCGGCGCCCAGCAGGCTAACGGCGTCCGCCGTGGCGATGAACGTGAACGAAGGCACAATCACTTCATCACCAGGTCCAACGCCGCACGCGCGCAGACCAAGAATCAAGGCATCAGTACCGGAGGCCACGCCCACGGCATACTTGGTTCCGCAATATTCGGCAATCTCTTTTTCCAGAGCTTTTACTTCGGGTCCAAGAATGAAGTGCTGGTTTTCCAGCACGCTGTTCACGGCCGCCTGGATTTCTTCCTTTATAGTGGCGTATTGCGCCTTGAGGTCAAGGATTGGAACTGTCATCTGAGCAACTGCTGCGGTAGCCATAACTTATGAGACCTTCCCCGTAGTTATTTTTGTAATTACCCTGTTGTTAGGCATTTTGCTTTCCAAACGGAATGATTCAAGCGCGCCGATAAAGGCTTTAAATCGCTGATTTCAAGCACGGTGGCAGGCGAGCTTGAATATGCGCGGAATAAGACATGCAATCCGTTGCACTCACCGGGGAATCGACGGGCAATGATGGCGCGGCACGGTGCGAATGTCGCAATCCGTTGCACATTCGGGCACAGAATGACCTTGGGTCGCCTCGCAAACTGCGGTTGAGCAAAGAGCCTGGTTAGCCTGTATAGTATTGAAAGTAAATGATTTCTTCCGGGTCGGAGGTAGGGTCTTAAACTATCCTTGGCTGGCAGTTAAAATGCAATTACCAAGGCTGTTATGACTACTACAACTAATACATCACTTATGAGCAGCGCAGAGCAGCTTAAAAACAAAGTCGCAAACCGCACAGCCAAGATCGGCATTATCGGTCAGGGCTACGTAGGTCTGCCGCTCGCGCTGTTGTTCAGCGAGCAGAAGTTCCGCATCACCGGGTTTGACGTGGACCAGGAAAAGGTCAACACCCTGAACGGCGGCGGCTCTTACATCGTCCGCATTCCAGTCACTGAAATCCAGGCCGCGCAAGCCAACGGCTACAAAGCCACCAGCGATTTTTCCGAGATTGCCAGCATGGACGTGGTGATCATCGCTGTACCTACTCCGCTGAACGACCATCATGAACCGGACCTGAGCTACATTGTAAAAACAGCAGAGAACATCGCTCCGTTCCTTCACGCCGGACAGATGATCATCCTGGAAAGCACCACGTATCCTGGAACAACCGAAGAATTGCTGATCCCGATCCTGGAAAAGAATCCCAGCGGATTCAAAGCTTGCCGCAACGGCCATGCAACCGAAAAAGAGTTCTACGTTGCGTTCTCACCTGAGCGCGAAGATCCGGGCAACGATACGGTTGCGCGCCGCGATATCCCCAAAGTAGTGGGCGGATTCGGCGAGACGGCCACGGGCATTGCCACCACCGTTTACGGGACAATCTTTAATAAAACCGTTCCAGTGTCGACACCCGCCGTGGCTGAAATGACCAAGCTGCTGGAAAACATCTATCGTTGCGTGAACATCGCGCTGGTCAACGAACTTAAGCTGCTGTGCATGCGCATGGGCATCAATATCTGGGACGTAATCGCGGCGGCATCAACCAAACCGTTTGGCTTCCAGCCGTTCTATCCGGGGCCGGGAATCGGCGGACACTGCATTCCGCTGGATCCGTTCTATCTGTCCTGGAAAGCCAAGGAATTCGACTTCCACACGCGCTTCATCGAACTGGCCGGCGAAATCAACCTGAGCATGCCGTACCACGTAGTGAGTACCACCATGGAAGCCCTGAACAAACACAAGAAAGCGTTGAACGGCTCCAAAGTGCTGGTGTTGGGTGTTTCCTATAAGAAAGATATTGACGACCTGCGCGAATCGCCTTCGCTCACCGTGATTGAGTTGTTGCAGAAGGAAGGCGCGGAAGTGTTCTACAACGATCCGTATTTTGAGTTCGTGGGACGCGGCCGCAAATACGACCTCCAGATGCACAACACACCACTGGAAAACCTGGCGCAGTATGACGCGGTGCTGATTGTGACCGACCACTCGGATTACGACTACGCTAAGATCGTCCGCGAAGCCAAGCTGGTGATCGATACGCGCAACGCGACGAAAGGGATTGAAGCCGAGAACATCGTCCGCTGCTAGCGGAAGGTGGGACGAGCGGCCGGGATTCCGGCTTGGCCAAGCTTCGTCTCTCACGGCCTTGTATTTCAGCTGCGTCTTTTCAAGAAACTTGTCTTTCAAAGCTTCGTTTTTCAAAGCGTCGTTTTTTCAAAGCTACCAGCAAACAAACTGGGCTCTGAAACCGCCGGTCAACTCCATGCAACCACACGCGAGTTGACCGGCATTGATTTTAGGGAATGATTTAGAACCGCAGAATCATTTCCCCGGTGCGAAGAAATAGTAGTCAGCCGTGTAGCTGCTCTTAACTTCAGTGTTCAGCTTTGCGGCGTTGCAGTCGGCAGCCGCAGGCGGCTGGCCGTTGTGCGTATTGATGCGCTGGATGCTGGTAACCCGGCTGAGCGCGCCGTCACCCGAATGGCTCACGACACCGACCAGTAGCCATGGGATCGAATTCGCGTCCGGTGAATCGACTTTAGCCATGGCCTTCCCCGCGACTTCGCTTCCATCGTTGTGCTTCCATGTGGGACCGGCATAATGTTTGCCGATGACCGCGCCCTTGGCATCGTGAAGCTCGGCTTCCGGCGCTTTCAGCGTCCAGGCGTACTTGCTGTCCGCTCCCTGCTGGCAGGTGTAGATCTGAGAACCTGAAGCATGGGCCAGCAGCACAACTTCTTCGCCGGCAGGCGCTTTGATTTTTTCAGGCACGTCTGGGCGCGGAACCGCTTGCCCATGAGCTAGTGAGAATGATCCAAGCAGAAATGATCCAAGCAGAATAGAGGCGTACAGAAATTTTGTAGTCACGATGCAATTTTAACATCCACGAACGAGCGAGAATCACTTCGTTGATTGCTAGCAGCTCCGCGCTGGGTGCACCCGCAAAGGCAGAGATCCTGACCGACGATGCCGGCAGGGCGGAGAAAAGTAGCCGCACGACACTTTCGCGACATGTTCGCGACATGGCGCCGCGGCAAATTTCCGGCCACACAGCGACGTCATAGAGCGACGACGGGCACGTGTTTTTCCCGCGTATTGACCGGGGCAGTCTGCGCGCCGCCACGCAACCAATCGTAGGACATCCAGATCAGGACGCAGATCACAGCGGCAAAGTACATCCAACCGGCAGCCACGTGGTAGCGCACAACCGTGTCCGGCGACCAGTGATTGCCAACAACCACCAGCAGCACAATGCGGCCAAGATTCGCCATCAGAATCATGCCGAGTCCAGCGGCATATGCCAGCGGCAGGCGGCGACGATCCAGCCAGTTCCAATCAGCAATCAAGATGAATGCAAAAACGATCTGAAACAGCTTTACGGCTTGCAGTCCGCTACAGCCGAAAAGAATCGTCACGTCCAGATGAGGGCCGGATAATGTAGGGTCGGCGGCAGGCAAGTAATGCAGGACAGAAACAAACGGCCGCGCGAGATAGTAGACCGCGTGTCCCAACGCTTGAGAATAAAAAGGCCAAGCCGCAATGAAAAGACGATGCGGGAACCAAGTCAGCAGCAGGATTGCTGCTGACCAACACTCGGCGCGATAGCGCGAGGTAAATTTCAGCCAGTCGCGCCACGGAAGCAAAGCGATGATTGGCAGTAGAACGGCGTATCGCACCGCCGCCACAATAGAGCCTGAAGCAAACGGCAACGGACGTCTTTGCAAAAACCACGCTCCGCCCAAGACGGCGAATTCTAGCAAGAAAAAAACGAAAATCCGCCGCCGAGTGATTTTCGGGCCAAGGATTTCACCGCCAGCGAGCGAAAAGAGCCGGCGTAGACTTAGCGCGAAAAGGAAAGTACAGCCCAGGAGTGCATTGATGTTGATCAGGTCAGGGGCAGTGATAGCCACCAGCCCCAGGAATGCCGAAGCAATCGCCAACGCGGACACCGCCGGCTGAGCGCGGCCTCTCGCCCAAAGCTCCCACACTCGACACATCATGGCATCAGTCCGTACTCGAACGGAGGCAAGAGGCCCATATCGATCCGCGCTCTTACCCGGCACCAAGTGGTTATTTCCCTGAACCATCGCGGCGACGCCGCACCAAGTACACTACTCCGCCGGTAAGCGTGGCAGCAGCCAGGCCAAGGCCGCTCATTTCAATCGCGCTGGTCTTGTGGTGATCGTCATCGCCATAAGCCCATGACTTAGGTGTAACTATTAAGGCCACGAATGCCAATAACACTGCAAAACCAAATCTTTTCATGGTGTCGCTCCTATTGTTGTTAGGGGCAATTGGACAACCAAAGCGGACTCGCCCTGTCGGACAAGGCCTTAGTGCAACTTAATGCAACGTTTTCACTAGTTTAAGTCCGCATATTCTGCGTGACCGCAGCTGCCAATATCTTGGCGACACTGCAACCGTTTGCACATCCGACGCATAAGGCTTCTCTAAGTGACTAAAAAGTTAACGTTTCCCAAGTCGTTAACTGGCGCGTTTTGATCCGCGATCAATCCAATTTCGTAATCCCATTTCGCTTTCTTACTTCGTATTCTTACTTCACGGCTTCTTACTTCACGGCTTCTTACTTCACAACGAGCGCAATCGTTGTGGTATGGCTCTGGGTTCCAGACGTCCCAGTCACCGTTAAGTTGTACGAGCCAGGCGGAGTTCCGCCAGCGCCGGTAGACGACACCGTACTGTTTCCTCCCGCACACCCGACGCCCAAACACAACAGCGCCATGCCGGCACATGCCATGCCAACCTTCACCCTTCGCGCGTTCTGCAATGAGCCCGGCCTCGATTGCTGGAAGAAGATCATCAACGCCAGGCTAGCCAAGCCCGTACTAAAAAAGACTGCGCTGGCAACGGGCCAGCTGGTGGGCGACGTTGGCAGGGTGATGGGAACCAACGCAGCGGTCCGCGCGGTGGAGGTGATCGATATCTGCGTAGTCGCGCTGGTACCGTTGGGATTGACCGTGCTGGGCGACGCTGAGCACGTGGATCCTGCCGGAGTGCCGGAGCACGTCAGCGTAATCGGCTGGTTAAAACCGCCGGTTGCGGCCACCGTAAGATTCATGGTGCTCGATTGTCCAGCCGTCAGCGTTACCGATGTTCCGGAAGGCAAAGTGAGTGAGAAACTCGATCCTGGTGGTGGCGTGGGTGTCGGAGTCGGAGCCGGAGTCGGAGTCGGGGTCGGTGTCGGAGCTGGCGTTGGCGTCGGCGTCGGTATGGGTGTAGGCGTTGGTGTGGGTGAGGGAGTTGGCGTCGGGGTAGGCGTAGGCGTCGGAGTAGGCGTTGGAGTCGGAGTTGGTGTAGGCGTCGGGGTCGGCGGAGGCGCCGTGCCGCTCAGTGCGCCGTGCAGATAATAGCTTGTGGCGTACACGTTGCCTGATGCATCCTTGCCGAGTTCATCCATGCCCACCCAGTCCAGGTGCGCAGTGTTCCCCGGCCACAGCAAGTCCCAGCGAATGGACGCGCTGCCATCACGCGTCGGCGGACCAGTAGCCAGGTTCGTTACATAAGCACCCCAGGTTCCCGCCGCTGAGCGTACTTCGAAGGAGGGCTGTATGGTTGCCAGGTCGTGTCCTTCCATGGCAAAGAGGTTGTCCGCCAGGTCAATGTAAACAGCAGGAGAGTGGCCCGCAATCGCAGCCGGCGGACTGATGTCCGACCAGGCGTTCGCCGCGGTGCGGCGCGCCATTTGATAGTGGAACGAGAAGTCTCCCGAGATGTAACACACAAGAATGCGTCCAGTGGAATCAATCGCCAGCGACGGCGGCTCATCGGACGTGCTGGTTGAAGCGTTGGTGGTAATTGTCTCTACGGCGCTCCACACGCCTGTCGCCGATCGGTTGCGGTAGAACATTCCGGCGCTGCCGTCATAGAACGCCACATGCAGCACTCCCGCGTGATCAAAAGCCATGGAAGGATGCATCCACGCGCTGCTGCTGGCCACCCCCACCGGCGTTGACCAGGTTCCTGCCGTGCGGTTGGTGTAGTAGATGGCCTCATTGGTTCCGCCGGTGACCACGTGCGGCAGACCACTCGCATCCAGCGCCAGCCCGGTTTTGCCGCGATAACGATTCAGTATGTTCTGGCCGTTAAGCGCGCCCACCACTTCCGGAGCGCCCCATGTGTCCGTTGTGGTGTTGAACTTCACATACTTGGTCTGCGCCGCGCTGATGTCTTCATACACGATCTGTATGGACGCATCCGCGCCCGCCATCTTGGCTTCCACGCCACCGATTCTCTGCGAGTTGTTCGGGCGGTGGACAGCATCCATCTCCGTAAAGCTTGTCGGATTCCCTGCCGGCGAACCTTTATAAACGCGCACCGAAGATGGCAGTGTGCCGCCATCAAACCCGCTGGCGTTGGCGACCACGTACACCACGTCGCCCGCCGTGCGAACCACCTGGCGCGTGTTGCTGTCCACGTATCCCGAACCAACCGGAACAATCGGACTGAACGTCGCCTGCGCCCATGCTCGCGACGTGAAACTGGTTACGGCAAGAGTAACGATGGTTGCAGCAAGAAACAAAAAGACCGTTGAGCGAAACCGCAATCCGTGCGAACGTTGCATTCTTTTGTACGACTCCATCTGATGATGAGCTCTTAGCAGAAACCTGGGGGCAATTGATTTCATCATAGCTTGGCTTCTCATTCGTTCACGCATGGCAACGCAGAAAAACTTTTAAGATGTGCAAACCCTTGCACCTTGTCCTTGTTTCTTGTGACTAACACCATCGCCCTTCAAACATCCTCATCGACCATGGGCCGTGTCCAATTTCGTCAGCGATCCACGCCGGGCTCAATTTCGGCGATTCTTGCAACCATGGCAATCCCACTCTCGATTACCACCTGGTAAACCTTAATCGCATCTGGCCACCCCTCCCCGGTCATCCCCGGAAAATATGGACTTAGCTCCAATCATCCCCGGCGATCATCCCCCGCGTTTCGGGGATGCCAGCGCCCACGGCTTTTGCTTCAAGACTCCCACTCCGATTACCACTTGATTAACATTCGTTGCGCGCCAAGGCTTACCCGCCCGCCAAGGCTTGTTTTTGCCCTGTTTGTTTTCTATATTTACCTTTTGTTCGCTAGACAATCAAGCGCGAAATAGGACGATGAACTCTTTTCCAGCGCGGCAGCGTCAACCCTGACGCGAAACAAATCTCCACGTCGAATAGTCTTCACGAAGAAATCATCACAGACGTATAGGACGGGGTATTGCTGCTCTCTGTGTTACTTGGGACGGCCATGTTGGCATCGCCCCGCAGGTAAAGCTCCGCGTGCAGCAATTCCCCAGCGCCTGCGCTTATACTTGCCGCTCACAACCACGATTCACTTTTGCACGCGGCCGCAACATCTTCGAACTAAAGAGGCACCCAGGAAAGCAGGCACCCATTCATGGACGACACCAAACGCAGGTTACTCTGGCACGGAATGTTTTTATTTTTGTTAGGTCTATTCACAGGCTTTGCCGAACAGAAATTCGTTAACCCGCGCATGGGGCTGGCTGCCCACCTTGAAGGCGTGTTGCTCGGAACATTTCTCATCGCCCTGGGCGCCGCGTGGACGGAAGTAAAACTCCCCTCGCGCCTCAAGACGGCCGCGTACTGGGCCGCGCTCTATGGCTCTTACACCAACTGGGTGACGACCCTGCTGGCGGCAATCTTCGGCGCTGCGGCTCTTTCACCCATCACCAGCGCTGGCCACCACGCTGTGCCCTGGCAGGAAGGATTAATCACCGTTCTCTTTATCACGGTCGGCCTCACCACCGTCATGTCGGCCATGATTGTGCTTTGGGGCCTGCGGCGACCGGCGGCGTGAAGCAGGACGTTGCGGTCCATACGGCAGCCAGAAAGCGCCGGTATCCGCGGGTCTCGAACGGCACGCGGAACAGAGGTTTCTCATTGGCGGAGACTCGGAGCCAAGCGCCTTCTTCATTCAAGAGCCTTCTTCATTACGGAGGCTTGAACGGGCAGCGAACCTCGTTGTTTTTGGCAAAAGATCCTGGCTGGGCCGTACCAGGCTCTCGACGCCGCGATTATGCAGTCCCGCCTCTCTTTCGCGCCGTGGCGTCTATTCCCCGGTCTCCGGTTCCACGCGTGAATTTCGCGTGCTCGAACGCAAAAAACCAAGGCCAACTTCGCCATTGGTAATTCGGCCGCAAACTGCGCTAGAATCTCTCCACGCCTATGACTGCCATCCTTTAACACGGCGCTCTCCTAAAGTTTCCCAACAAGTTGGTCTGCACTGGGTGACCAGGCAGCAGCAACAGAAGCCGTGTGCCTGCGTGTCTCTGTAATGCACGCACGGCCCGCCGCCTTTCCGCGCGCGCCTTTCACCGCGCGCAGGAGCGTTTGCAATGCATCTGCATCTGGCAGGATGGAATGATTTCTGGGCAACATCTTTCTCTAAGTTCACGGCTCTCGATTTGCGGCCCGCGCGTGTGCTGGCGCAGCACCGCCACGCTTATACCCTTTGGACCGAATCCGGCGAAGCCGACGCTGAAGTTGCGGGCGCGCTGCTCTATCGCGCCGCGCCGGACGAACTCCCCGCCGTGGGCGACTGGGTAGCCGTCCGGCAATACTCGGCAGACGACCTGGCCATCATCAGCGAAGTGTTGCCGCGCAAGACAAAGTTTTCCCGCAAGGTAAGCGGCCCGGCCGCGGCGGAGCAAGTGATCGCCGCGAACGTTGACGTCCTCTTTATGGTCTGCGGCCTGGACCACGATTACAACCTGCGCCGGCTGGAACGTTACCTGGTGGCTGCGGATCAAAGCGGCGCTTCGCCGGTGGTAGTCCTGAACAAGGCAGATTTGTGTGGCGACGTAGGCTCGCGAATCGAGGAAGTCCGGCAGATCGCGCGCGATATTCCGGTGCTGGCGATTTCGGCTGCTGGCGGGGATTCCTCCAACTTGCCTTCTGTCGCGGAAACGCTCCTGCCATTGATTCCCGCCGGACAAACGGCGGCGCTGGTTGGGTCTTCGGGTGCAGGCAAATCGACTATCGTTAATCAACTGCTCGGAACGGCGGCGCAGGCAACCCAGCCAACGCGCTCCACAGACGGACGCGGCCGCCACACCACCACGCATCGCGAACTGTTCTTCCTTTCCAACGGCGGATTGGTCCTCGACAATCCCGGGATTCGCGAATTGCAGTTGTGTACTCAGGTCTCGGCTTCGGGCGGTGAATCCGCTCAATCCGCGGTGGACCAGGCATTCCCCGAGATTGAAACGCTGGCGGCAGAGTGCTTATTCCGCGATTGCTCGCACTCCGCGGAACCAGATTGCGCCGTGCGGCAAGCCCTGGAATCCGGTGAAATCGACGACGCTCGCTGGCGCAGCTACCAAAAACTGCGTCGCGAACTACGCCACGCCGCCGCGCAAATTGATCCTAACTTGCGCCGCACAGAAAAAGAACGCTGGAAGAAACTGTGCAAAGGAGTGAAGAGAAACCAGAAAAGGACGTAAACGTAAAGGAAGGAAGCAAACGTTAAAGATAGAAGATAGAAGATGATGGCGGCGCGGTGATCGCAAGCGTCCCGCCGCCATCCGTTCGTCCGAAATCAAGAGGGCCTCAATGTAAAATCACCATCCAGAAACGATTCAAGGAAACCACGATGCCTCCCACGCTCAAGAACGGAAAAATCTGTTACGTCGAAATCCCGGCCACCGATATCGCCCGCTCGTCTGACTTCTACGCCAAAGTCTTTGGATGGGAGACCAGAACGCGCGGCAACGGCAGCGTGGCCTTCGATGATTCCGTGGGCGAAGTCAGCGGCACCTGGGTCCTCGGACGGCCGCCGGCGGCAACGCCCGGCCTTTTGATCTACGTGATGGTCGACAGCGTGGCCGCCACCATCGAATCCGTCATCGCCAACGGAGGTAAGATCGTCCAGCCCATTGGCGCCGACGCACCGGAGATCACGGCCCGCTTCCTTGATCCTGCCGGCAACGTGATCGGCCTGTACCAGGAACCGAGTTCACCGCGGTCCTAGACTATTTGCGAAGATATTTCTGGCGTTCCTTCTCGCTGAATCTTTCAATCGCATAGCGTAGCGCGGTGCGCGGCATTTTGTGTTTGTGGCGATCAAGAAACTGTTTCAATGCGCGCAGGTCCTTTTTGCCGACTTTGCGCAACATCCACCCCGTAGCTTTGTGGATCAGGTCTTCCTGGTCGCCCAACAGGATTTCCGCCAGCTTGAGCGTGTCCGCAACCTGGCCCTGACGGATGAACCACCATGTGGACACCATGGCAATGCGCCGGTCCCAAAGCCTTGGCGCGCGGGCCAGCGCATACAGCAGCTTCTTGTCCCGTTCCAGCAGGTGGCGGCCCACGATGTAGGGTGCCGAGTCGTCCACGCCGTCCCATGCGCGGATGCCGCCGCCATTTTTTATGTAAAAATCGAACAGCCTTTTCTGCTCGGCTTCGTCCTTCTTATAGACGGCCTCAAATCTCATCCGCAGGATGGCATGGGCCAGAGAGCGTTCTTCATGGACACCGGAATGCATCAGTTTTCTTACGTCAGCCAGCGGCAGAGTGTAGAATTGCTTCGCCAATTTGCGGAGCACCGGCGTGGGGACTCCCAGGAAAACGTCCTTGCCGGAATCCTTAAAGAAGCTGGCTGAAGTTTTGGCTTTTACCGGATTGGCATGCGCGCGCAGCACCTGGACAGCTTGTTGTGCGGTTTTGCCTGGCTGGGCCTTTGTGGTTTTCTTGGACATGGTCGCCTTAGGTTGATTGGGCATTAGGTTTTATGGCCACGGATTTGTCCGGGTACAAACTGCGACGCAAATTTCAAGTGGATGGTAGCAAGACGTCTATTTTAAACGGCCTTTTTTCGGGCATTTTTTTAAGTTCGGGTTCACTTAAAGGGCAAACTTCAAGTAACCCCAGGGCGCTGGCTATCATCTTAAACATCTAGCGGAGTGTGAATGAAAACGACCCTTGCCGTGACCGGCCTGCTTGCAGTATTCGCCGCCGGAGCCATGGCTCAATCCCCCGATTTGCGGCCGCAGACCGTGTCCGCGGCTCAGCCGCCGCAACCGTCTGTGTCGCAACCCCCGTCGCCCCAGATTTCCGGCCCCAGGCTTGAAGCCGTGCTGACGCAGATCCAAAAAGCCACCGGCTCTCTAAACAGCAACCTGGCCAAGTTGCGCATTGAGAAGTGGCGTACAGACCCCGACCAGCGCGCGCAGTTGCAGAAGCTGGCCAGTTCCCTGCAACGTAATATCACGTTCGCGGTCCCGGGCTTGATGAATGACGTACAGAACAGCCGGGGCAGCGTCTCCAGTACTTTCAAGCTCTACCACAACATGAATGTAGTCTACGAGTATTTGAATTCCCTTACCGATGCCGCCGGCAGCCTGGGCAAACGCGAAGAATACGAGCCATTGGCGGAAGATGCTGCGGCGCTTGATTCCGCCCGTGAAGGTCTTTCGAGTTACATTGAGCAGACGTCCGTGATGCTGGAAAATCCGCCCCGGCCTTCAGCGAATGCCGTTTCCTCCGCTGACGGAGAACCGGTAGGCGGCGGACGCAAGATCATCGTCGAGGAAGTCTCGGGTCCAGTCCCCAAGGCAACCAAGAAAAAGGCGGCTACCACTCCCAAGGACGGCGCCGCCAAGGACGCAGTCCCCAAAGACGGTTCAAAGGACGCAAGCTCCAAGGACGCGCCAAAGTCCACCGCAAAGCCTTCGCCCGCCAAGCCGTCGACTACAGCTTCCGGCAAGCCGGCGCCGACTGCGACCGTTGCGCCTTCGCCAGTTCCTAAATGAAGTCTTAAGAACACGAATGTCTTAATTCGCTAAAACTCAGACCTGGTCGTCCTAGCCGCATACGCCTTACCCGGGTAACCCAACGCTCGGACCAGGGCATGCCGATTCCGGGAACCTTTCCGCCCTGGCGGGGTCTATATCCCGCAGGACCTCTGTACCCTTATGACATTACTAGGGTTACGGGGTTACTTTACGGGAGAGTTGTAGCGGTATCCTAATCCTGATAACGTTGGGGTAACGCCATGAGAAAAATGGCGGGAGCAGCAACAACCGTGGGTGATTTGGCCAGTGCGATAGCCGTGCGAGCGGCGGAAGCTTCTATTGTCGCGGAACTCAAAGCGGGTTCCGAGGAAGCCTACAATTGGCTAATCGCGCACTATCACCAGCCCATCTACAGCCTGGTGTATCGCATCCTTACCGATCCAACGGACGCCGCGGACACGACCCAGGAAGTTTTCCTTAAGGTTTTTCGCGGCATGAAGAATTTCAATGGCGACTGCAGCCTGAAGACCTGGCTGTATCGCATCGCGATCCATGAAGCCTCTAACCAGAGGCGCTGGTGGTTCCGGCATAAGAGTAAGGAAACCTCCATGGAGTCGCGCGAAGATGAGGACGGCAACTCCTTCGGCCTGTCTGATGTGTTGGCTGACCCGGGCGAGTCTCCCATGGAGCATCTTGCCCACAAGGAAATCAAGCTGCGCGTGGAACAGGAATTGAAACAGGTGGCCGAACCGTATCGCACCACGTTGGTCCTGCGCGACATTGAAGGACTGGCCTATGAAGAGATTGCGGAAGTTTTGCGGATCTCGCTGGGCACGGTAAAGTCGCGGCTGATTCGTGGACGCGACGCGCTAAAGAAACGTTTGGAACCATTCGCCCGCGAGCTGGGTACGCAGCTTCGGGACCACAAGCAGCTTCGTGACGAAAAGCAGCTTCGTGACGACAAGCAGCTTCGTGACGACAAGCAACTTTGTGACGAAAAGGCCGGCGACAGCACCGGCGCTACCAAAAAGCTCATGTTGGCATGACGGTGGAGGGCATCCTGCTCACGCATGGGCATATCGACCACGCCGCAGGTGCCGATGAACTGCGCGAAAAACTCGGCGTCAAAATCACTGGGCCGCACATCGCCGACAAGTTCCTCCTTGATGGGCTGGAAGCGCAGGCGCGACAGTTCCAGTTTCCAGGCGTTCGCAATGTGACGCCGGACCGCTGGCTAACCGAGGGTGAAACCATCGCCGTGGCAGGCGTCGTATTTCAAGTGCTGCATTGCCCGGGGCATTCGCCGGGGTCGGTCGTCTTCGTCAACGTCGATGCGGGCCTTGCCATCGTCGGCGACGTTCTGTTTCAGGGCAGCATCGGTCGTACTGACTTCCCCTATGGGGATAGCGAAGCGTTGATCACCAGCGTGCGAACCAAGCTGTTTCCCCTCGGCGACGATATCGTCTTCATTTGCGGTCACGGTCCTGCCAGCACATTCGGCGACGAGCGCCGCACC
>JANXPR010000379.1 GCA_025357215.1 Acidobacteriaceae bacterium
ACGCAGCCGGCGAACCAGTTCACCGGCGGCATCCAACAGATTTTTCAGAACCCGGCTGCACCGTTTATCAACAGCCTGGTGAACGGAACCGCGGTGGCCCGCATCAACGGACGTGACGTCCGGATCAGCGAGCATGTGGCCTACGCCACGAATTATCACAACGTTCTGGCCACGGCCAGCGGCAACAACCCGCACATTCACCCATCGGAGCCGAACTACCTGTGGGCCGAAGCGGGCAACAACTTTGGCATCCTGAATGACAACGATCCGTTCGCGGCGACGAACCCTTCAAACCAGAACACCACGCAGCACCTGGTCACGCAGCTGACCAAGGCCGGCAGGACCTGGCGGTCATACCAGGAAGACACCGATCTGGCCACCGTGGCCGGGCAGCTGACCAACGTCCCGCTGCCGCGCGCACAATGGACGGTTCCGCTGAAGAGCATCGCAGGCGTGTTCGCTCCGGGCAACTTCAACCAGTTCAACGGCTCCAACCAGTTCAACTACGCGGCGAAACATAATCCGCAGGTGTTCTTTACGGACAGCAACGGCGGCAATGATTCTTCGCCATCGAATCCGCTGTCTCAGCAATACGCTCCGCTGCAGCAGTTGTTTGCCGACCTGGAGAACAACAATGTGGCTGACTACACCTGGATCAGCCCGAACCAGTTCAACGACCAGCACACCACGCTTACTGGCGGATTCAAGGGCCTGACCGGCGATCCGGCGAAGATCCTGCAGGGCGACGATTTCCTGCGGCAGATCATCCCGGTAATCATGGCGTCAAAAGCTTACAAAGAAAATGGCGTGATCATCATCTGGTGGGACGAATCCGAACAGGATGGCGTCGCCGGCGACAACCCGGACGATCTGAACCACACCATCGGCGAGATCGTGATTTCCAAGCTGGCGCGTGAGAACGTGCACGGCGTTCCGTATGCCAGCACCGTAAACCTGACGCACTCGTCCGACCTGCGCACCATGCAGGAAATCTTTGGCCTGCGTCCGATCCTGGGCGACGCCGCCAATGCCGCTGACCTTTCTGATTTGTTTAAGGAAGGCGCGATTCCGAACCGGCAGAAGGATAACGATAAAGACGACAGAGACTAGGATACTTGCCCGATTCCGTGTGCGATTTGACCGGATGCAAGGAAGCGTACTAGAATTATCCTTCGAACAAATCTAACTTAAGCGCCCGTTGGCACAATTGCCGGCGGGCGTTTTTCTTTGGAGTTGAGTTTATGTGCGTTAATGCAATGAATGATGCCCAGATTCTTACTCTGGTTGACCGGCTGGAGCGCTGCCTGCTCGGCAACCAGGAATTTCATCACCGCGACCATCTGGGGGTGGCGGTTGTGTATCTCTATGGCGGCGACATGGATTCGGCCGTAGAGCGTATGCGCGGGACGCTGAAACGGTTTGCCGCGCATCACAATGTGCCCAAGCTGTATCACGAAACGCTGACGCGCTTTTGGATACAGCAAGTGGAGCAGAGACTGGACCGAACGAAATGCTTGCAGGATTCGGTAAGGGAAGTGCAAGCGGCGTTGCCGGACAAGAAACTGGCGCTGAGATTTTATAGCCAGGAAGTGCTGGATTCGGCGGAAGCGAGAGCGGGATGGGTGGAGCCGAATATGGAAGGGAAGTGACGGACGTCTACTTGGCAGCTACGGCGGCGGAGCTGCGCAGGCTGTCGCGATTCACGCGCGAGGCGACCTTCACTCCGCTAAGGCCGTTGATGTATTTGGCCACGCCCTTGTAGAGCGAGTCGGCGATGCGCTGGCGGTAGTCGCCGGTCTTGAGTTTTTTCTCGTCACCGGGATTGCTGACGAAGGAAATTTCCGCAAGGATTGACGGCATGTTGGCGCCGATGAGTACGATGAACGGTGCTTTCTTTACGCCGCGATTGCGGATGCCGGGGTTCTTGGCGTTGAGTCCGGTGTAGAGAGATTTCTGGACGTCGGCGGCGAACTCGCGTGATTCTTCAATCTTTTCCTTGAGCGCGATCTTCTTTACCAGGTCCTGCAACTCGTGGATGGATTTCTCTGAGACAGCGTTTTCGCGGGCGGCTACTTCCAAGGCGTCACGCGACGAAGTGAAGTTCAGGTAATAAGTCTCTACACCGCGCGCTGTCTGGTCACTGCTGGAGTTGGCGTGAATGGAGATGAACAGGTCGGCCTGTTCCTTGTTGGCGATGGCAGTGCGCGTTTCCAGCGGGATGAACGTGTCATCGTCGCGGGTGTAGACCACTTCAGCGCCCAGCTTGTCTTCCAGAAGTTTGCCGAGTTTCAGAGCGACGTCGAGGACGAGATCTTTTTCTTCCAGGCCGTTGGGGCCGATGGTGCCGGTGTCATGTCCGCCATGGCCGGCGTCGACAACGATGCGGCCGATTTTGAGTCCCAGCGCGCGAATCAGCGAGCGCTCGCCGTTGGCGGCCGGTGCGGCAGCATGACCGTTGGGTGTTGCGCCGGAATCATTCGACGTGACTTTGCTCTTTTTGTTGCGGCTGGATTGTTTCGGCGCAACGGCTTCGTATGTAGGGCCGGTGGTGGGCTTGGTGGTGGTCTTGCTGGCGTCGGCCGAGTCCATGGTGTTGTCGTAGACGATGAGCCTAGGCGGATCGGCCTTGGCGACTTCCACTGTTGGCTTGGGCTGCGCGGACTTTGAGTTCGCGGCGGCTTTGGTTCCGTTCGACCCGTTTGCCGGTTGCGTTGTGGGCTTGATCTGAGTGACGGTTACGTCAGGACCGTTGTCTTCCGCGGATTGCTTCGGGTCACGGGAACTTGCCTGCTGTTTGGGATCTTGTTTGGAGTCCGGCTTCAAGTCAGGTTTTACATCCTGCGATCTTGTCTCAGAAGACCGCGGCGTTTTGGTGCTGGCAATCTGCGTGGCAGGCAACTTGCCGTGAATATCGATGATCAGGCGATACGGGTTGGGCAGCAAGAAGGCGGAATATTCGGCGACGTCGTCAACGTCCAGCACCACGCGTGCCATGTTCACTTTGTATTGCGCCACGCGGATGCGGTGTAGAAAGCCGGCTTCCACGGCAAATGTTTTGCCGGCAAGTTCCTGCGAAAGCTTGGTGCCGTAGAGATCGAAGAAAATGCGGTCGGGCTTGGGCACGCGGCCAACGTCGTACTTAACTTCCTGCTCCAGGTCGATGACCACGCGAACGTAGTCCGGCGTGGACCAGTGGCGGATGGCGGTGAGCCGCGGCATGTGGCCTGATGCGGAGGGAGGCGGAATTTTGGAGTAAGACGAATCCTGCTGCTGGGCTTTGGATTCGGCTTGGGGGACGGCGGCAGCTTCGTCACTGGCGGCTGGCGAGTCTTCCGGCGCCTGCGAAGCACGCTTGTTGGAGCGAGGTTCGGACTTGCTGGCGCGGTCTGTATTGCGGTCCGACGCAGTTCGATCTGAAGCCGCACGGTCTGCATTCGGCTTGCTGGGACGTGCGTCCGGCCAGGCGGCTTTGGCCTGAGTCTTGACGGCGTTTCTGGCTGCGTGCTGGCCGCGTTTGGCGCGCGCGGATTTTGCTTTTCCGTTTTCGGCGTCCGCGATGTCGGCCAGGGCCTGCGTGGCGCGCGGCGCAAGAGTGGAGTGCGGATAGCGCTTCAGGTATTCCTGGAACGCGGATTTGGCTTTGTCGGCGTCATGCAGATCGTCGCGATAGATTTCACCGATGGTGAAGAGAGCTTCCACGCGATGCCGGCTGCCGGGATATTCGCGACGCAGGAAGTTGAGCTGGCCGATGGAATCTTTGAAGCTCTTGGCGTCATCAAGCACGCGACCTTGTTCGTCCAGCAGTTCGGCCACGGCCAGGACGGCGGCGTCAGCTTTGGCGTACGACGGCGCGGTGTAATAGACCTTGCGGTAAGCGTCAATGACTTTCTGGTAGTCGCCGTGGTCACGGTCGGATTCTTTCGTGCCGAGCAGGTCTTCACGCAGACGGTCCGCAACGTCGAGCTGTTTGGCGGCCGCTTGTTTCTTTTGTTTTACGGTGCGGGCTTCAGCGGAAGAGAGGCCAAAACAAACGAAGACACACGCCAGCGCAGCCGCGAGGGTTATACCCCGCAGAGCGCGGACCACGAAAGTTTTGTGCGACTGCTTCAAAGCACCCTTAAATCAATCAAACCCTAAACGCCGCCTGCTGTTTCCCGTTTTGCCGAAATATTGCTTTCGACTAGTCGAGGTTCGAGAAAGTGCGGTGTCCGTTGGCGTCACGTGATTCCAGCACCCGCGGGCGGAAAGCCGAGCCCTTGTACAGGTCAGTGATTTTTCTCACGTAATCGCGCGTCTCCCGGTAGGGAGGTATGCCCTTGTTCCTGGAAACTGCTCCGCTGCCCGCGTTGTAGGCGGCGAGCGAAAGTTCCAGATTGCCGTTGTAACTCTGCAATAAGTTCTTCAGGTGGCGGACGCCGGCGTCCACGTTCTGGTTGGGATCAAACGCGTTACCCACGTTGAGAGATTTCGCGGTGCTGGGCATGAGCTGCATCAATCCCATGGCGCCCTTGCGCGAAACCGCATGCGGGTTGTTGTTTGATTCCACCTTCACCACGGCGCGGACCAGGTTCGGGTCAACTCCATGACGCTGCGCCGCCGCTTCAATCGCCTTGTCCACCGATTCCGGAGTCATCTGGGCCGGCAATGGCTGGCCGGGGACCACCGGCAACGATCCCACGCGGACCTTGCTGCTTCCGTTGGCGGGCTTGGCGATGACCAGATTAACCTCCCGGGCGGCCT
Organism: Acidobacteriaceae bacterium; assembly: GCA_025357215.1. Lineage (GTDB taxonomy): Bacteria > Acidobacteriota > Terriglobia > Terriglobales > Acidobacteriaceae > Angelobacter. The sequence goes on from JANXPR010000379.1 coordinate 4,741, forward strand.
TGCGGGCCGCTTGCATGGTGGGTGAAGAACTTGTAGGCACGGGTTTCCAGCGGTGTTCCTTGGAACTCCAGAAAACCAACCCGCTGTAACGCGATGAGACTTCGTCCAGCGAAGCAGACGCTTCTACCTTGGAAGAAGTAGAGATGGCCGTGGGCGGTTGTGGCGTTGGCTGAGACTTTGTGTCTGAGCTTTCACTCCAGACGGTGTGCCCGTACGCATCGTGAGAAGCCACAATGCTCTGGGCGCCGGCTGATTGCAACGCTACCATCGCCGTGGCGCTTATCAGGATGGTAAACAGGTGCTTTTTCATCGCGTTACACAAAAAGTTAGCATTTCTCTTGGCCCGATACTAGTTCCCGTAAGGCCACACACCTTTTACTCAACCTGTGTACTCAAAAACCAGCAGAGTGTAGGGATTATAAGATGGTTACGCCCCATGAGCAATGCGCCAAAACCGGGCGAATCCAACGGGGTAACACCTGAGAAAGACCTAAAAAACACGTAGATATTCCTGCGAGTCTCTAAAGCAGGCCAAAAAGATGGGTGTGGGGGCCTTAGTACAAGCGAAAGAACCAGGAACGGGCAAAATTTTGACGGCAAAAGCCGCAAAGGTCGCAATGTAAGGATGGCCGGTTTTACAAAGCTTTGCACAGAAAGGACGCAAGTTGCCGCCGGCAGGACGTTCCTTATCCGTGCAAATCACAAGAAAAATGCGAGTCGTCTTCTACGCGCTGGCCATGGTCGACCTGGTGCTGGCAACGCTTTATTACGGATGGGGCATGGTGGCGGTGAGGTAAATCATCGGCAACGACAGGCGGTTCGCGTCGTTGATGCAGCTTGCGATTTGACAAAGCTGTCCGCACCCCGGCATGCTGGAATGGTCTCGGCGGAGGCTTTTTCAGAGGACCTATGTCAACAGCGAAACGAGTTTCCGCCATCTTTGCCATTTTTGTATTCACCACCATCGCCTGGATGATCCTGGGTGCAACCATCTTCCAGAGAACCAACGAACAGGATGTAAGCCTTCGTTCCCGCGTATCCACATCGTGGGGGACGCCACAATCGCAGTCGCCGGCGTCGGCTTCTTACACGCGAACCTATCAAGAAGCCCACTCTGTGCTGGACGGACGAGGCAAAATCCAAACCAAGCTGGACTCTGTGAGCAAAGAGGTCTTTCTGCCTCTTGATTCCACAAACGCGAAAGTTTCTTTGCAACTGGAACACCGGCAAAAAGGATTGCTTTGGTACAGCACCTACAAAGTTATTTTCTCCGGCGAATATTCTTTTCAAAACAACAGCGGTCAAGACCAGGAAGTGGTGTTCAGCTTTCCCCTGCCCGCTGAGCAGGCCATGTATGACGACATCGTGTTCATGTTGGACGGCGCGCCCGTCGGGTTCCATCCCGAAGGCAATGCCGCCAAAGCTACGCGGCATCTGGCTGCCGGGAAGAGCGTGGTTTTGAAAGTGGGATACGCGTCCCAGGGGATGCAGAATTGGAATTATCGTTTCAGCAATGAAATCGCCCAAGTACGCGACTTTCATCTGAGCATGACCACCAATTTCAAGGACATTGATTTTCCGGATAACACGTTGTCAGCAAGCGAAAAGCGCGAGACGAGCGATGGCTGGCAACTGGATTGGAGTTACAAGAACCTGCTCTTCCGGCTATCAGATCGGCATGGTCATGCCGGAAAAGCTTCAACCCGGTCCGCTCGCCGGCCGCATTAGCCTATTTGCGCCAGTCTCATTGTTCTTTTTCTTTTTTCTGGTGTTCATCATCACCACGCTGCGCCGCACGGACCTTCATCGGATGAACTACTTCTTTCTTGCGGCGGCGTTCTTCGCCTTTCACCTGTTGATGGCGTATCTCGTGGACCATATCTCCATCCATCAATCGTTTGCTGTTTCGGCCATCGTGTCTCTGGCTTTGGTGGTTAGTTATATGCGGCTGGTTGCAGGGGCGCGATTTGCCTGGCTGGAATGCGGGTTGGCCCAGTTGGTGTACCTAATCCTGTTTTCGTATGCATTCTTTTTCAAAGGCTTCACGGGATTGGCCATTACGCTGGGGTCAATTGCCACGCTGTTCGTGGTCATGCAGATGACGGGCAGAATCAATTGGTCAGAGAGGTTTGCCCGGACGCCAGCGCCGCGATAGGTTTTAGGCGCTCCGCGCTGCTACGCGTCAGCCTACGGCGTGAGGAAGAAGGCTTTCCTTCGCTTACCCAGCGCTTATCCCTCAGCGCGCAAGGCGCGCCTCGGGAACGCACTGGGCTACCGTTATGCCGGGCCTGCGGCCCTGGACGGTGGGCGCGCGGAGGTCTTCGTAAAACCGAGCGCTTTGACTTAGAAAACCGCGCGAGACGCGGCAGCGCAACGTCTCTACGTCGAGATTATCTTCCAGCAAATGGTGACCGGTTGCGATGTGTATCCCTCGCAGAGTTCGGAATTGCAGAAAAGGCGACGCCATGAATTAGAAGGCCAGCGGAGACGTGGCAGTGCCACGTCTCTACGTCGAGATTGTTTTCCGTATAAAGATCCCGAAAGGCGGGGATCATATCCCGCCAAGATTATTTCAGTATGTTCTCAACGGCCGCGTAAGCTTCATTCAACGCGGCGTCTAGTTGGCCGGGGTCTTTGCCGCCGGCTTCGGCCATGTCGGGGCGTCCGCCGCCGGAGCCGCCGACTTTTTCCGCGACAGGCTTGATGACCTTTCCGGCAGGGATTTTGCCCGTGAGGTCGGCGGTGACGCCGACGATCAGCGCGACTTTGCCGTCTTCTTGTCCAGAACCCAAAACCACAACGCCAGAACCGAGTTTGTTACGGAGATTGTCGACCAGCGTACGCATTTGTCCGCGGTCCAGATTGTCTTCACGGTGGGCAAGCACTTTTACGCCGCGCACGTCCTTGATCTTGTCGTCAATGGACGCGACCTTGGACGCGGCGGACTTCATGCGCACCTGGTCGAGTTCTTTTTGGAGCTTTTTGATTTCGTTTTCCTTGCGGTCGAGTTCCGCGCGCAGGGCTTCCGCCGGCGAATCGGCTTTCTGTGCGCCGGGCACCAGCGTGGACACGATATTTTCCAGAGCATGGTCTTTGCGGAAGTGGAAGAGCGAGCCTTCTCCGGTCACGGCTTCCACGCGCCGCACTCCGGAAGACACGCTGCCTTCATGCAAGATTTTTATCAAGCCGATTTCGCCGGTGGCCAGGGTGTGCGTGCCGCCGCACAGTTCGGTGGAGAAGTCGCCGATTTTTACCATGCGCACCTTCTCGCCGTACTTTTCACCAAACAGCGCCATGGCGTGGTATTCGCTGATGGCCACGTCAATGGGCACGTCTTCAATGGTCTCGACTTTGATGTTGCGCAGGACTTCCTTGTTGACCATGTCCTCCACGTCCTGCAATTCTTCATCGCCCACGGCGGTGAAGTGCGAGAAGTCGAAGCGCAGGTGGCCGGGGTCGACGAGAGATCCGGCTTGCTTGACGTGTTTGCCAAGAATTTCGCGCAGCCCGGCATGCAGCAGGTGGGTGGCGGTGTGGTTGCGCTTGGTGGAGTCGCGCACTTCAGCATTCACAACCGTGTTGACCAAGTCACTGATCTGGAGTTTTGCGCGAGCTTTAACCCTATGGAAGCGGACACCCTGAACTGGCATGTGGCAACCGAGAACGTCGGCGACAACGCCAGTTCCGTCGCTAGAATAGAACCATCCAACATCACCGACCTGTCCACCAGAGTCTGCGTAAAAAGAGGTTCGATCTAGAACAATCTCGCCCTCTTCGCCAGGCTGAAGTTCGCGAGTCGGAGCAGAATCCAGTTTAAAAATACCCAAGACCACGCAAGAGTTTGAAGTGGTTAGACCATAACCCTCAAAAACGGTTTTTCGGTACTGTAAGAACTCCGGGCGAGCGGACTGCTTCGAACCGCCTTTCCACGACGCGCGGGCGCGTTCGCGCTGGGCGTCCATGGCGCGTTCAAAGCCTTCCATGTCGAACTCAATGCCGGCGTCGCGGCAGATGTCCACGATGAAGTCGAGTGGAAGGCCGAACGTGTCATAGAGCTTGAAGGCGTGGTCGCCGCGATAACGCAGGCCTTTATCGGCTTGATATTGATACTGAGCCAGGGCCGCGCGGCCCACGCCGGAATCGCTCAGGTTGTCTTGCGGGCCGGGATTTGCTTGACCAGCGATACGCTGCGCGTCGGCCGCTGCTTTGCGGACGGCTTGCAGATCGGCTTCCAGGCGGTCCAGTCCGGCGTCGAGCGTGTGGGCGAAGCGGCGCTCTTCTTCGTGAATCACTTTCGAAACGCGATCGGCGCTCTCGATCAGCTCCGGGTACGCTTCTTTCATCAGGTCGCGGACGGCGTAAACCATCTGGAACATGAACGGTTTGTGCGCGCCAAGGAGGCGTCCGTGGCGGATTCCGCGACGGAGAATTTTGCGTAGCACGTAACCGCGTCCGTCATTGGCTGGAAGCACGCCGTCAGAAATCAGGAACGTTGCAGCGCGAGAGTGGTCGGCGATGATGCGCAGAGAAGCGCCAACACGGTCGTTCGTTTGTCCGGCCTCACTGCTACCGCCTTCCGTGGTTAGCTTGCGGGCGGCAGCAATGAGCGGAAGAAAAAGGTCCGTATCGTAGTTCGAGATTTTGTTTTGCAGGACGGCGGCGACGCGTTCCAGTCCCATGCCGGTATCAATAGATGGCTTGGGCAGCGGGTTGTACTTACCGGCGGAATCGCGATCGAACTGCATGAAGACCAGGTTCCAGATTTCCACGTAACGGCCGCAGTCGCAAGGGAACTTGCAGTCCTTGTGGCCTTGCTCGCTGGCATCCTTGCCCATGTCGTAATGAATCTCACTGCACGGACCACAGGGGCCGGTGTCGCCCATGCTCCAGAAATTGTCCTTCATGCCCATGGGATGGACGCGCTCTTTGGGAACGCCGATGGCCAGCCACAGTTTTTCGGCTTCGTCGTCACGGGCGATGCCTTGTTCGCCGCCGAAGAATGTGGTGTAGAGACTGTCCTTGTCGATGCCCCACCATTCTTTGGATGTGAGCAGTTCCCAGGCAAAGGCGATGGCGTCACGCTTGAAGTAGTCGCCAAAGCTGAAGTTGCCGAGCATCTCAAAGAACGTGTGGTGCCGCTTGGTGAAGCCCACGTTCTCCAGGTCATTCTGTTTGCCACCGGCGCGCACACATTTCTGTGACGTGGTGGCGCGCGCGTAGTCGCGTTTTTCGGCGCCCAGAAAGACGTCCTTAAACTGGTTCATGCCGGCGTTGGTGAAGAGCAACGTGGGATCGTTGGCCGGGACCAGTGACGACGAGTGGACGCGCTTATGACCCTTGCTTTCATAGAAGCGCAGAAACTTTTCGCGAATTTCAGAACCAGTAGGCATTTAGTTCTATTTTAACCACAGAGGACACAGAGGGACACAGAAGGAGCTTTAACCACAAAGGACACGAAGGTTCATCTTCTATTCTGGGTCGCTACGCGACAAACCGCTGGGGAGCGTGATTGATGGCCGCTGCTTTCTGCGCCAGTATCGAGCCGCTCGGCGCGCGAGCCGGCCTCGCGGCCTTAAATCAGGGTTTCGACCGCGAGAGTTTGCGGCGCACGAAAGCTGCCCAGAGAAAGAAGAGAACCGCCGCGGGCAGTGCGACCATCCATTGGCCGGAGTGCATGAGCAAGATGAGCGCAAGAGTCCCGCCTATCAAAATGACGAAGCCGACTATTGCCATGATAGGACGCACGGCTTGAATTATAGACTGCGGGACTCCTGCTTCCACCGAAACTGCGCTACCATGTTGCCGCCGTAAAGCCCAACTAAATCGGGTGTGAGATACCTTAGCCGCGATATGGGCCAATTTGAGCGAAACTGGGCTGTTGGCATCAATTTCATGGGGAACTCTGGTACCTTAAACCTTCACATTTCTTAACCCGGTTAACACCCGCACTGGGTTTATGGTGACTGTATGGTTTCCGTGCTGCTCATTGACGACGATACTGAACTAACCAAACTGCTGGAAGAATACCTGCAGAGCGAACAACTACATCTGGACGCCGCGCATGACGGTCCGAGCGGATTGCAGAAAGCTCTGGCGAACCAGTACGCGGTGGTGATCCTGGATGTGATGTTGCCCGGCATGAGCGGACTGGACGTGCTCAAACAGCTCCGCCAAAAAAGCGCCGTACCGGTGCTGATGCTTACGGCGCGCGGCAGCGAGCTGGACCGCATCCTGGGACTGGAGCTGGGCGCCGACGATTATCTGCCCAAGCCGTTCAACCCACGAGAACTGGTGGCGCGACTACGCGCGATCCTTCGCCGCACAACCAATGGAACAACCGCCGGGGCTGGAGCGGGCCAACCGGTGCATTTGGCGGACGTGGAGTTGCATCCGGAATCGCGCAGCATTACGTGTGCGGGCAAACCCGTGGGCCTGACAGGCGCGGAGTTTGATTTGCTCGCGGCGTTTTTGCGCAATCCAGGAAAAATTATCAGCCGTGAAGATCTCACGCAGGCCGCGCTGGGACGGCCGATGTCTCCCATGGACCGCAGCATTGACGTGCATGTGAGCAACTTGCGGCGCAAATTGGGATCGTATGAAGGCGACCAGGAGCGCATCAAGGCCATCCGCGGTAGTGGATATGTTTATCTTCTGCCAGGAGAGCAGATGTGAAGTTCCGTACACTGTTCCTGAAAATCTTTCTGTACTTCTGGCTGGCCGCGGCGCTGATGATCGGATCGCAGAACATCATTTATCTGCTCACCGTTTCCAGTGATCCGAATCCGGAACGCCGGCGCGGAGCGTTTGGCGAAGCGCTGAACTTGTACGCGGAATCCGCCGTTCAGGTGTATGACAGTGAAGGTCCGGGAGCGTTCAACGAATACGCCGACCGTTCGCGCAAAGTGGCCGGATCAGAGATTGATTTGTTTGACGCTCAGGGCCATCCGCTCACGGCGCCTAATTCCGACGAAGCCGCAAGCGTAGCATCTGAAATTCATGCGACCCACGAACATGTTTCTCACATGACATCGTTAGGGCGGCTTACCTGGGGCCGCGAAGTGGTAACACCCAGCGGCAACACGCTCATCTTTGTTACGCGCTTGCGCCAGCCGTACCAGCCGCGCGGCATACCTCCGCTGGGAATTGCGGTGGCGATTCTGGCAGCGGGCGGAGTTGCGTACCTGCTGGCGTTTTATTTGACGTCGCCACTCAAGAAAGTCAGCGCCACGGTGCGCGCCTTCGCGGAAGGCAATCTTGAAGCACGCGTTTCCCCATCGTTGGGTAATCGTCGCGACGAGCTGGCGGACCTAGGCCGCGAATTTGATCACATGGCGGAACGCATCGAAGGCCTTATCTCGTCCCAGAAGCGCTTGCTGGCGGATATCTCGCACGAACTGCGGTCACCACTGGCGCGTTTGAATGTTGCGTTGGAACTGGCACGCAGGAACACGAACGGCAAAGCCGAAGCCGCGCTGGACCGAATCGAACAGGAAACCGAACGCGTGAATCAGCTGGTAGGCCAGTTGCTTTCCATCACGCGCCTGGAAAGCGGCGCGGAACAAGTGCCTCCGGAAAATGTGGTGCTGCACGAACTGGTGGTGCAGGTTGTGGACGACGCCAACTTTGAAGCCAACGCGCGCGGCAAGCAAGTGAAAGCCGTCCATCTTGAGCCTTCAAGTTTGATGGGCTCCTATGAACTTCTACGCAGCGGCGTGGAGAACGTGGTCCGCAACGCCATCCGCTATACCGAGTCGAATACCGCGGTGGAAGTGGCGCTGCGCGTCCGCTTGGGAACCGCCGTGCTCACGGTGCGCGATCACGGACCGGGCGTTCCAGACGCTGATTTACAACACATTTTCGAACCGTTTTATCGCGTAAGCGAAGCCCGTGAACGCTCCAGCGGCGGCGTCGGTCTGGGACTTTCCATCGCCGAGCGGACGGTGAAACTCCACGGCGGTTCGCTGCGCGCGGAAAATCTTCCCGACGGATTGCTGGTGACCATCGAATTGCCGTTAGCCGGATCGCAACAAACTGCGCAGGCTTCGGCGAACACGGAAAAGATGCCGGTGTAGCAAAGCGGTCTTTAAATCAAAAAATCTCTAAATCAAAAGCGGTCTTTAAATCATAAAGAAGTCTTGGGGTTTCGCCGACGCGGAAGATTGCCGAAGTTTTTCCCGCTGAAAATTCCACACCCTGTGGAAGCGAACCGGACTTTTCTATCTGGCGAATCTCACAAAGTAAATCCTTGAATGGCCGTGAGGTCGGAACCACTGCAAGTACTAACTCTCGATCAATTCTCCGAATACCTGAAGTCCTGTTCGCTCCCATCAGGGTGAGAGAGAAAAGAATGAATTACTTATAAGACGCACACTCCGCGCCGAAGATAGCATCAAGACAGCAAAAAAATTTGTAAATAAAGATTAGTTTCAGGGAACCAAATTTTTACCTGCACGTATTGTTAACCAGAGACGAAAAAAGTCGTCTCAAGGTTGCAGAAAGACGAAGATTGCGGAAAGCAACTTCAGCGGAGGTAATTATGGATCCCAAGTGGAACAACATCGTCGATAACATGGCGGTACGCATCGTACTGATCATTGCAGGCTTCAGCGTTTGGTTGGCCGTGAGTTACGGATTACTGTCGGCATAGCAGGCGCGCTCGGAAAAATTCTGCGTGCGGCGAACGGCGAACATCGCCCACACTTACGCCTGGACGGTAACGCCTTCCGCGGTTTTCCCTGAACCATAACGCGAATCCACGTATTCGTTCAGGATGTCAATGAACTCGGCGACAATCCGGTCGCCCTTCAGCGTGGTCATCAGACGGCCATCCACAAACACCGGGGCCTTGGGCTCTTCAAACGTGCCGGGAAGCGAAATCCCAATGTTGGCATGCTTGGATTCGCCGGGGCCGTTCACCACGCATCCCATCACCGCCAGCTTCAGTTCTTCCACGCCGGGATATTTGCTTTTCCATATCGGCATGCTCTCGCGCAGGTAAGTCTGGATCTGTTCCGCCAATTCCTGGAAGAAAGTGCTGGTGGTGCGTCCGCAGCCAGGGCAAGCCGTGACTTGCGGAGTGAAGCTGCGCATTCCCAGTGATTGCAGAATCTGTTGCGCGACCAAAACTTCTTCGGTGCGAGCGCCGCCCGGCGCCGGTGTAAGCGAAACGCGAATCGTATCGCCAATACCTTCTTGCAACAACACGGCCAGTCCGGCAGTGCTGCCGACGATCCCGCGCGCTCCCATGCCGGCTTCCGTCAGTCCAAGATGCAGAGGATAATCACAGCGCCCGGCCAGGTTGCGATACACGTCGATCAGGTCCTGCACGCCGCTTACTTTCGCGCTCAGCAGAATGTAGTCATGCGGCAAGCCGGTCGCTTCGGCAATTTCGGCGGAGCGCAGCGCGCTCACCACCATGGCCTCCATGGTCACATCGCGTGCGTCTTTCGGCTCGGACGATTTCGAATTCTCGTCCATCATTTTCGTCAGCAGTTGCTGGTCCAGCGATCCCCAGTTCACGCCAATGCGCACCGGCTTGTTGTTCTTGATGGCCACTTCCACCATGGCGCGGAAATTATTGTCGTCCTTGCGGCCCACGCTCACGTTGCCGGGATTGATGCGGTACTTGGCCAGGGCCTGCGCGCAGTCAGGATACTTGGTCAGCAACAGGTGGCCGTTGTAATGGAAGTCGCCAATGATCGGGACGTAGATATTCTGCTTGGCCAGGCCCTCAACAATCGCCGGGAGAGCCTTGGCCGCGGCGTCATTGTTCACCGTCACGCGGACCAGCTCTGATCCGGCGCGCGCCAGCTGCGCCACTTGAAGGATGGTGCCGGGGACGTCCGCCGTATCGGTGTTGGTCATGGACTGGACGACCACAGGAACGTCGCCGCCCACACGGACGTTGCCGATTTTGGAAACGATGCTTTTTCTGCGTTGTATCTGTGCCATTGGAATCTCTATTTTACCTGATTTGCCCCTCGCTTCGCTCCGGACAGAATCAGTGTCGCTACGCTCCAACCCGCCGCAGTGCTTTTCTTTTCAACCCTCACCGCTTCGCACCTGTCACGACGGCCTCGGCGCGCAAGTCGGCCTCGGTCTCAACGTTCTGGCCTAAGACTCACCGACCCGCAGCTCTGACGATGCTCGTGTTCTGGTCCGACTATCCGGATCAGTGTCATCACGCGTTGATCAGCGGTAAGCTTGTGCCTCTCCCGATCGCGGCGATTTCGTTGCGATCACGGCGATTCCGGCGATCGGCCCGCTTTGCGGGCCTTACCCCTCCCCCTTCATCCCAAGGTCTAAAGGACTTAACACGTCCCATCCCAATCGAATTGTCATCGTGAGCGTGGGCCAAGGCGAGCCTGGCGACCGCGGGCGAGTCGAACGATCTATGCATTTTTCTTCGTTGCCATGGGCACTGTATCTGACGGCTCTTTCCGCTCACCGCGACGATCGTCCCCGCAAGGCTTGTGTGGCACAGGCACTGGGGTCCCCGTCAGGTGCTTCGCCTGATGGGGTGGAGGCACTCTTGCCTGTGGGTCTTCTCCGTGCCTCCGTGTCTCCGTGGTGAGATTTTCGATCCCCCGATCTTCTCCGTGCTTCTGTGTCTCCGCGGGTTTTCCGCCTTGGCTGACTGCTGAATGCTGAGTGCTGACCGCTTCTTCCGGCATCTCCGTCACCAAATACTCGTCGTCTTCTTCACCAAACGTCGTGTTCTTCACATTGCACGTGGCGATTTGCAGCGAGTAAAACAGCAGCCCGGCTTTCTTCGCGCTAATCTCGTCGTCCAGTAGCGCCCGCTGTACCAGCATCAGCGCCATCTGTATGCTGTTGCCGTCTTCCAGCGGAGGCAGTTCCAGCTTCCGTGCTCGTGCCGCCAGCATCCGTTCATGCGCATAGCAGTAGTTGTACCCATTCATCCGCGGAGACCCGCACACCGTACCGTCTTCCCGCACTTTTTGGCACCGCGGAGCATCGTCCGCCCGGTCCAGGTTCTTGCGCAGCCTTTCAAACAGCTCATGTTCCACGGCCTCCGCATCGCCCACCTGCCGCACCAACTGCGGACGGCCCTGGATAAACTCCTGTGCTCGACGAAACGCCTCGCCGGCCTCCCGCACCAGTCGCGACGCCTCTTCCTGTTCGCGCTTCCTTAGCTCTTCGTACTCTTCCCGCGTGTATTTCTGTCCATCAACCGTTACGTAGTGCACGTGTCACTTCTCTTTTCTCCGCCCGGAAAAAAGTTGCTTCTCTACTTATCCTGCCCCCAAATTCTTGATCCGCGATCATCCGCGTAAATCCGCGGTAAGTTTCCTTGTTCCGGCTCTCCGTGTTCCTCTGCGTCCTCTGTGGTAAAACGTCCCCAAAAACACAAAAGCACAACCTCGGCCACCGCCCGGTTGCGCTCTCTTCAGTACCCGAAATTGTTCTGGGCCGTGATCTCAGCCCGACATCCTTATTATAGGCGAAAATGGAGCGAAATGCAAGTGCTTTGTGGGACATGTACCCCACAGGCCGCACCTCCCGGTTGCCCAAACCGCACCGAAAAATCTCGGGCTTGGGCAAAAATCTCAACGTAGAGACGTGGCACCGCCGCGTCTGCTTATTCGGTTGAGACGAACCACCGCTCTTGCCAAGCTTTTGGCTCGATCACCCCAGCGCCGTTAGGCGCGCCGATAAAGTACTTAAGAAAAAGAATCGAGCCCCGCTAGGGGCGACCGAAAATAGCCCGGTATGCAGAACGCGTGCCGTGCATTTTGCGCGGTGCGCGTTCAAGTGCCGGGTAAGCTTCGGATCAAAAAGCAAAGTCCCGTCAGGGACGGCGAGCTCCAACCCATGCCGCTCCAAAAACGTCTTCCATTCGTCTTCAAACGTAACCTTGACATGGTGTTTCGGCTGGTTGAGGATGTACCGGATCGTCGCCGGCGCCTGCGACACGCCTATCGAAGACGCGCTGTACCCTTCCTGCCAATCAAATTTCAGGGTGCCAACCTTCTCGTGCATCCACTTCGAAGAACCGGACTTCACCAGTTGTATGGCCTTCGTGACCGCGATGTCCGGCGGCAATGAAAGCGACACGTGCGCATGGTCTTCAATCCCACCAACGGCCAATGCCTTCATTTTATTAGCCCGCGCAATCCCTCCCATGTATGACCACAAACGTGGCTGCACATCTGGAGTGATTGTGGGCAGACGGTTCTTGGTGGAAAAAACGCAATGGACCAACAAGCTGGATCGAGCGTGGTAGGACATAGCTCGATGATTGTATTCTCAGCCGTCCCTGCCGGGACTTTCTTTTGTTCACACCCTCACCCGGCACTTGATCGTCCGCTCTCGCTTTGCTCGCGCATACGCCCTGCATACCGGGCTATTTTCACTCGCCCCTGGCGGGGCTCACATTCATCCGCCCACCACCTATCTCACTTCTGCGGTAAAGGCTCGAGTCCACTTGTGTCCGGGGATTTCGAAGACGTCTTTGGCGAACTCCTTGGCTGGACCCAACTCAGTTACATGGATCAGCATGACTGGCGCACCGTTTCTCAGCACATTGACCTGGCGAGCCAGCGTCACACCGCCGAAATCCTCAAATTGTGCCCGCCTGGTTTCCATGCCCTGGTAATAGGTTTTGACCAACTTGCCGCTATCTTCAAACCAGTAGCCGCGCGCATGTTCCGGATCCAGTTCGCCCTTTGGGTTTTCATATCCGGTCAGGACTCGCACGGCGTTCACGCCATCGACCGGATCACGTTTGATCTTCCAATCGGACTCCACAAAAGTGTCCAACGCGGGAATGGGCTCCATGAACTTCAGCACCATTTTCAGCAGCGGAGCATCCGGACCCTCAGCGAGTTCATAGCGCGTGTCATCGTGTTGCGATCGCACGTAACGGCTGCCGGCGACTTTGGCCTCGCGGCGCCATTCGCTTTCGCTTTTGAAAGTGTCCACGTATTCGCCCTTTTCTACCGCGCCCGACTTTACCTTTACGTGGAACTCCGCGCGCAGCAGGTAGGATTGTGCGTTGCCCCAGGCCGGGAACCCTGTCTTCCGTCCGCGCTCAAAGTAGGTTCTGGGCGCTGCCAAAGTTTTCCGTTCCGCCAGGACGCCCGGTCTTGAAGGGCATGGTGATGCGCGAGACCACCTGGACTGCTTTTCCGTCCTGCATGAACGGCGCAAACCGCATGGCCGCGATTGCTTTTCTGGCCGTCTCGTCCACGCCGCGATTGTCGGAAACAATGCCTCCAATTTCCCGTACCGCGCCCTGGCGATCAACCACGACCGAGGTTGTAAGCGCGCCTTCAAACGGTCCATCCTGAAGAGGAGGCCACACCACTGGAGATGTGTTGAGCGAGTTCTTGCGCAGAGCGTTTTCTTCAACAACTACCGTGTGCAGGTTCGCGGCGCCGCCCGCGGCTTTGTCAGAAGAACCATCCACCGGCGCAAAAAATTCCGGCGTAGTGTCTGGGAGGTCTTCCAGGGTTGTAACCTTGGCGGTTACCTCAGGAGATCCGCCGTTGACCGTCCGTGCCACCATGCGTCCGTGAAAACTTCGGTAGTCTTTATACTCACCGCCCCAGCCCAGGCAGCCGCCGTAAAAGAGCAAACCTGTACTATCAGTGATGGCCACCGTGCATCCCATGCCTTTTTTGGTATTCCCGTCGGAGCTCATCGCGGTCCATTTGTAATACGTCGAGCCCATTGCCTTGTGTACTTCGCCACCCTCTATCTGTTCAAGCACATGGTCCACATCTGGAACGGGATCAATCAGGGCGACTGCCGCTTCACGCAGCCACTCGAGAAAATACTCGCCCTCGTTCTTCTGGGATTCGTGTCCCGCATTCATGACGGCGACCTGGTGAAACTCCGGCGAGCGGACTTCGCGCTTCCATTGCGTGGGCGAAGCCCACCAGATCTCTACTTCTCCCGTGCGGTTCGATGCCTGGTCGGCAACGCGGCTCGGTGCGAGCTCGGCCTTTAAATGAAACGGCTTGGTGCCAGGCTGGTTCAGCTTGCTCCGCTCGACGGCTTTCTTAAGAGTGACCACGGGGTTTTCACCATGGCAAAGCGCAGGCAATCCCGAGAAGGCTAGCAACAGAGCTATACGCGTGAAGTTGAACATGCTTCAAAGTTTACAGGGGGTACGTTTGCAGAACAATTCGCTAGACGACCCAGGGCAACATTCCAGCTGTTGTGTAGTTTGGCTTCCGCCCGGCTTACTGGCTTATCGCCTGGTCCGCTTACTTGCGTTCAAACACTACGATCCACCCCACGATGATTCCCAGAATCACCACCAGGCTGATCCACGGACGCCGGTCAATCCACTTGGCGAAAGCGGAGCCGGATTGCATGGCCAGTCCAAACAGCGCGCCGCAGGAGACAAGAATGCCCAACGACCATATAGGCATACCCGAATGACTACGAAACTGCGAAGTAATGGGATGGATCACCCAATTTGGAATGAGCAAGAAGCAGAGGACGGCCCATACCATCCCGCCGATCAGCAGACGCATATTCTGCCGGCGGCCCAGACGGTTGTTTCGAAGCGGAGGCGTATTGCCCGGCGGATTTTGCGGTGCGTTTTCCCGAGCGTTTCCTGGAGCAGCCATGAGGCAGATTCTATCAATCTTGGCGGTGTGGGGCCTCTTGATCCTTCTCGCCAAATGGCCATCAATTCTTCACAACACTTTACTCGCGAAAGCATCCTGGTACACGACTATTTGTCTGCCATCCGTGTTTTCTTCCGTGGAGCGCATGGCTCCGGTGGAACCAACCCTATGACTAAATTCGGGCCGTCAACAATCCTAAAGCTCTTCGCCGGTGTATTACTTCGCATTTTGCGGCGTGTTTCGCCATCTCGTTTCGTCACCGTCACGCGCTCGTTTCGTGCGTCCCACTGCCGCGCAGGGTGCGCCGCCATCGCCAGCCTGCTCGTACTCTCCGGATGCGCGGGAGTACAGGTCAAGCTGGGATGGAAAGTTGATCTCGCCAAAACTCCTGTGACGTCCATTGCCGTCGCCATGCCCAAGGCCACAGGTCTGGCGCCTGGAGAAAAGTCGCCGCTAGTGGTGACCGTGGCAGGCCCAGACGGCAAGGTCTTGGTCACCGAAGGAGCGGCCGACGGGAAAGTCATGTGGAAAGATCTGAAGGTTGAGGCCACTGTTGTCACCGCCAACCAGAAGGGCGTGGTTTCGCTCTCCACAGATCCCCAAATCAGTGATGGACAGCTTCCCCATGTCACCATCACGGTTCCCAGCCATCCTGATCTTCGTGCCGACCTCGATATTCCGGTGCAATATAACCGCAAGTTCCAGGCGCAGTTCAGCGGCGCCAGCGGTTTCAGTGGCTCGAGTGGCTCCGATGGCAGAAGTGGCTCCAGCGGTAGTTCCGGCTCCACCGATCCAGATCATCCATCTGCGGGCGGCAATGGCGAAGACGGAGGTAATGGCGGAGATGGTGGCGATGGAGGCAGCGGTGGCGATGGTCCTCCGGTCGATGTCGTGGTTACTCTCAAATCCGGAAGCCATCCGTTGCTTCAGGTAAAGGTTGTCGCCGAAGGCCGTACGCGGTTGTTCCTTGTGGATCCCGACGGCGGCTAGATGACCGTTACGTCAAGCGGCGGCTCGGGCG
>JANXPR010000402.1 GCA_025357215.1 Acidobacteriaceae bacterium
TTTCTGTTCCGCCGTGCCAAAGTACACGATAGGCAGAGTGCCGATGCCTACGTGGCCGCCAAAGGCAACGCTGAAGCTGCCGGAGACGGACATGTGTTCGTTGATGAGCGCCGAGGAGATCTTGTCCATGTCCGAGCCGCCGTACTGCTCCGGAATGTCCACATTGGCGATGCCGATCTCACAGGCTTTCTTGATCAGCCCGCGCGTGACGGCGAATTCCTTGTGCTCAATCTTCTCAATGTTGGGAATAATCTCGTTTTTCGCGAACTCCTGCGTCGTCTGGACGATTTGCAGATGTTCTTCGCTGAGATCTTCCGGAGTAAAGACCTGGTCGGTGGTGTGTTCGTCAATCAGGAAACTTCCACCCACGAGCTTGGTCTTGTTCGGGACTGCTACTGTTGCCATGGTTTCTCCTCTTCGAAAACCCGAAGAATTAACCACAAAGGACACAAAGGAACACAAAGGTCATTTCCAACCTGTTCCCTCCACGAGCCTTTTGATCCCGTCCTTCAGGTGTAGGACATTGAAATTGATAATCAGACCCAACTTCTTCTTACTAAGCTTCAAGTACGACAAAACTTGCGCAATGTGAACCCGCGATATCTCTTCAACGGACTTCAACTCCACGATGACGATGCCATTCACCAGCATGTCAATTCGACAACCAAGATCGAGCTTAATACCGTCATAAACCACCGGAAGGCCGAGTTGCGTTTCGACCGTAAATCCAGCATTCCTCAGTTCATGCGCCAAACAAGCTTCGTAAGCGCTTTCAAGCAATCCGGGGCCCAGAGCAGAATGCACTTTCAGAGCAGCTTTTGATGACCGCATAACTGATTTCGTGCGCTGTCATGTCTTTCATCGACTTTTGCTCCGAACTTCCCTTTGTGTTCCTTTGTGTCCTTTGTGGTTAAAGCTCCTGGCGCTTAGGCCACGTTTTCAATAATCCCCGCCGCCCCCATGCCGCCACCGATACACATGGTCACAATTCCGTACTTCGCGTTCCTGCGCTTCAGCTCGCGGATGATCGTTGCAGTGAGCTTGGCGCCGGTGCATCCCAAGGGATGGCCCAGTGCAACCGCGCCTCCGTTGGGATTGATCTTGTTAATGTCCAGTCCAGCTTCTTTAATTACCGACAGTGCTTGCGCCGCGAAGGCTTCGTTCAATTCGAAAACGGCGATGTCTTCCAGCTTGAGTCCGGCGATCTTCAGGACTTTGGGAATCGCGTAAACCGGACCGAGTCCCATTTCTTCCGGCTTATAGCCTGCCGTGGCGAAAGCCACAAAGCGCGCTAATGGTTTGATGCCCAATTGCCTGGCTTTGTCAGCGGACATAACGATGGCTGCGGCGGCGCCGTCCGATGTTTGCGACGAGTTCCCTGCCGTGACCGTGCCACGCGCATGAAACGCCGGCTTCAGGCCGGCCAAGGCAGCAGCGGTAGTGTCAGCACGCGGGCCTTCGTCGACCTTGAAGGTGATTTCTGTGCGCTTGGGCTTGGAGCCGTTGGGTACCGTGAAGCTAACCGGCACAGGGACAATTTCGTCTTCGAACTTTCCGTCTTTGATCGCAGCGAGCGCTTTCTGGTGACTGTTGTAAGAGAATTCATCGGCTTGTTCGCGCGAGATGCCAAAGCGTTTGGCAAGGCGTTCAGCAGTAAGTCCCATGGAGAGATACGCGTCTGGATAGTTGCCCACCAGCCACGGATTCGCCGAGACTTTGTGTCCGCCCATGGGAATCATGCTCATGGATTCCGTGCCACCACCGATAGCGATTTCCGCGCGGCCGGACATGACGGAGTCAGCGGCGAGCGAAATGGCCTGCAATCCCGACGAACAGAAGCGATTGATGGTCATGGCGGAAACTTCCACCGGCAGACCAGCGCGCAACGACGCGATGCGGGCCACGTTCATGCCCTGCTCGGCTTCCGGCGTGGCACAGCCGATGATCACGTCTTCAATTTCCTTGGTGTCAATCTGCGGTACGCGTTCGAGCGCGCCCTTGATGGCCACGGCGGCCATGTCGTCCGGACGGGTGGCTCGCAAGGTGCCCTTGCCGGATTTGCCTACAGCGGTGCGAACTGAACTTACGATTACGGCTTCACGCATAACTCTTCCACCTTTGTTGCCAGTTTGGTTAACTTTTCCCGGCGCGTTTCCAACTCCGCGCTTTTGAGGTTGAAACTTTTGCCCCAGATTTCCATCAGGACGTTGAGCACGACCGCGTGATCGAGCTTCGTTCCGGCGGATTTCAGGTCCTGTAATTTCTGGGCGACGTCCGTGGCCTCCTGGTCGTATTCATCGCGAGGAGCGCCTTCGCCGATCAGGCCTTCTACGTCATGTTCCGCGAACAGGTCTTTGTATTCCTTCAACAGGGCGGCCATTTAGTTTGTGTCGCCCCTCCGGGGCTCGTTCTTCTTTTCACCCTACCCAGGCCTTCCGGCCTGGGCTAACTCATGTCGCGCCTACGGCGCTGGGGACTTCGAGACCGACAGCATCTTCGCAAGCTCAAAACAGATCTTGTCTTTCTCCGTGTCTCCGTGTCTCCGTGGTGAGAGTTGTTGTTCCCGATCACGCGCGATCACCAGATCACCCGATCACCCGATCACCCGATTTCCTAGTTCCTCAGCGGCTTGCCGGTCTTCAACGTGTATTGAATCCGTTCCTGCGTTTTCTTCTCGCCGCAGAGAGACTTAAAGCCTTCGCGCTCCAGATCGAGAATGTACTGCTCGCTGACCGGCGTCCCCGGAGAGACGTTGCCGCCGCACAGGATCTCAGCAACCTTGGTCCCCACCTTCATGTCATGATCGCTGATGAACTCAGCCTGACGCATTAGATGGATACCAAGCTTCAAGGTCGCAAGCATGTTCTCGCCGGGCGCCGGGATGTCCATGCGCATGACGGGAGCCTTGTATCCGGCGCGGGCCAGTTCCATGGCGCGTTCCTTGGCGTCGGCCAGGTTGCGTTCACGGTTCATGCTGATCAGGTCGCCGTCCGAGAGGAAGCCGAATCCGCGGGCTTCCGCGGCGGAAGTTGATACTTTGGCCATGCCAACGATTTCAAAGGCACGCTTCAGGCCTTCAAATACTTCCACGGTTTCGCCGCGACCATCAGGACGAACCGCGTGAGCGTTGTCCAGCGCGCGCAGCAGCATCTCTTTGCAGCCGCCGCCGCCGGGCAGCAGGCCAACGCCGACTTCCACGAGTCCCATATAAAGTTCGGAATGTGGCTGGCGGGCCGCAGAATGCAGATTGATTTCGCAACCGCCGCCCAGGCACATGCCATACGCTGCGCTAACCACGGGGCGTGAACAGAACTTGATGGCCTGCGTCATGCCCTGGAATTGCTTGATGGCCAGATCGACTTCGTCCCATTCTTCTTCTTGTACGGCCAGCATGAGCATCATCAAGTTGGCACCGACGGAGAAGTTCGCTGAGTCGCCGGTGATGACGAACGATTCAAACTGGTCGCCGATGCCGCCAGTCTTGAGCGACTGCGTGACCATCTGAACGATGTCCGCGCCGAGGGCGTTCATCTTCGAATGGAGCTCAATGCAACCTACGCCGTTACCCAGGTCGATGAGCGACGCGCCGGCATTCTTCTTGACCACGCCGTGCGATTTCTTGGCTGCTGAGACGGACCACACGCCTTCCGCAACTTTTACCGGCTCGTATTTTCCCGTGCGCAGGTCAAAGTACGCGCGGCCGGAGGGAGCGGAAGGATCGTCCTTGTACCAACTGGTCGCACCGGAGGCCAGGAGCTTTTCCGCGTTGGCGGAAACTGGCTTGCCTTCGGCTTTCATCCGGGCCACGGTTGCGGCCACGCCGGCCATGTCCCAGACTTCAAACGGACCGACTTCCCAGTTGAAGCCCATGCGCATGGCCGCGTCGATTTCGACAATGGTCTCGGCGATTTCCGGAATGCGGTTGGCCGAGTAGGTCCACATTTCGGAAACGCTGGACCAGATGAATTTGACGGCTTTATCTTTGGGGTCGCCGGCCAGGATGGCGCGAAGACGTTCGCCCATGTCTTCAATCGTCCGCGACATTTCCAAGGCCGGGAACTTGGGCTTTTGCGCGGTGTGATATTCCAGGGTCTTCCAGTCGATGGCCTGCTTTTCTTCTCCAGCGGCGCTCTTGATCTTTTTATAGAAGCCGGACTTAACCTTGTCGCCGAGGAGCTTCTTCTTGATCATCTTGACGAAAAAGTCTGGCAGCTTCAGGTCAGAGCGTTCGTCCTGGACATTTTTGCTGAAGTTCTTCACGACGCTGGCCAGCACGTCGAGACCAACAAGATCGAGTGTACGGAACGTTGGATTCTTGGTATAGCCGCCGCTCGAAGTCAGAACGTCCACTTCTTCAATCGTCAGATCCATCTCCTGCATCAGGCGGAAGACGTTGAGACCGGCGTAGTCGGACACTTCGTCGGTGAAGCGCCCCTCGTCATTGACGGGGACCACCGTCTCGATGCCGGCGGCGTCGCACGCGTCTTTGTCGACCTCACCGAAGCC
>JANXPR010000404.1 GCA_025357215.1 Acidobacteriaceae bacterium
CCGCATCAAGGGCCTGCGCGACTCCAAACTCCTCGACCAGGCCACGCGCGAAAAGCTTGCCGAACGGATCAAGGAACATGCCATCGCCTGGGCCGTGGCCGCCGTGGACGTGGCGCGCATTGATCAGCTGAACATCTATCACGCGTCTCTTCTTGCAATGCGCAACGCAATCGCGCAACTGGCGACTGCGCCGGACCATCTTCTGGTTGACGCGGTGAAGGTTGACTGGGATTGTCCTCAGAACAACATCATTCACGGTGACGCGTTGTCGATTTCGATTGCCGCGGCGTCGATTGTGGCCAAGGTCCATCGCGACGACATGATGCGCTGCTGGGACCCGGTCTATCCGCAATACGATCTGGCGTCGAATAAAGGATATCGTTCGCCCAAACACGAAGCTGCGCTCAAGGAGTTCGGTCCGACGCCGCTGCACCGTTTGTCATTTGCGCCGGTGTGGATGTGTAGCTTTTCTCAGGGTGAACTGAATTTTGGTGCCAACATTGATACAGAAAAGGATGTCTTAGAGTGTCGGCAAGCAATTAGCACTTAA
The DNA here is from genome assembly GCA_025357215.1 of Acidobacteriaceae bacterium. Classification (GTDB taxonomy): domain Bacteria; phylum Acidobacteriota; class Terriglobia; order Terriglobales; family Acidobacteriaceae; genus Angelobacter. The sequence continues at coordinate 551 of JANXPR010000404.1, forward strand.
CCAATCACCCAAATCAAGGCATGAGCGGCTCTTTCACTGGCTCCCGAGCGGGCTGAAGCTTCCCGCTTGACTTTCCATGTGTGTACAGTGTAAACATATCCCTTAGTATGAGAGCTGTCCCCAAAAAACGTACTCCGGCAACGCGGCACGCGGTTCGTCGTCCGCAGGTTTCCTTGCGCGACCAGATACGTGACACGGCGCGCGACCTGTTTGCCCGCGAAGGATATGAAAGCGTCTCGATGCGGCGGATTGGCGCCGAAGTCGGCTGTTCGCCGATGGCCATCTATCGCCATTATGAGAACAAGGAAGAGCTTCTGCTTTCCATTTGCGAAGAGACGTTCAGCAAAATGATCCAAATCCTGGATGAAACGCGCGTGACGACGCCGGGGCCACGGTTGCATGTGCTGCGGAGGTGCGTGCGGACCATTTTGGACTTTCATTTAAGCCATCCAAACCACTACAAAGTCACCTATATGACGATTATGCCGCCGGGGCCGGTGGCCGAGCGCAAAGTAGCGATTGGGCAGCGGGTGATGGACCGGTTGCGCGCCGGAGTCCGCGAGTGCGCGGAGGCCAAAGGCATCAAGATTGATGTGGAAATGACGGCCCAGATCATCCGCGTGGCCATCCACGGCCTGGCCAGTTCGTTGATTACAACCGGGAACTGCTATCCGTGGAAAGACCCGGAACGGATGAAAGATGAAATGATTGCCACCGTAACGCGGCGGTTGGAATAATTCGTAATAACATTCTTTTTTTGTGAACCCATGCGTACGTTGTACGCATCTCTTAGGAACCCGAGTTTACGCCGTACACAGGAGTGATTGCTAGTGAGTTCGCAAGCCATCCCGGAAACGCTGAGCATTCCCAAGATGCAAGAGATTGCCAAGCCGGTGATCAATCCCTGGCTGATCGCCATCACGGTGACCATTGCCACGTTCATGGAGCTGCTGGACACCAGCATTGCCAACGTTTCACTTCCACATATCGCTGGCGGGCTGGCCGTAAGCTACGACGAAAGCACATGGGTGCTGACCAGCTACCTGGTCGCCAACGCGGTGGTGCTGCCGTTGAGCGCGTGGCTGAGCCGCGTGTTTGGTCGCAAGAACTATTACATGACGTGCGTGGCGCTGTTCGTGATCAGCAGCTTTTTGTGCGGCATGGCTCCGAGCCTGGGATTGCTGATCTTCTTCCGGATTTTGCAAGGAATCGGCGGCGGCGGATTGGCTCCGGTGGAGCAGGCAATTATTGTCGATACGTTCCCCGGCGCAAAACGCGCGGCGGCATTCGCGCTGTACAGCATGGCGATTGTGACCGCGCCGGCGATTGGACCTCCGCTGGGCGGATGGATCACCGATCATTTTTCGTGGCGCTGGGTTTTCTTTATCAACGTGCCGATTGGCCTGATCAGCTTGTTGCTGACGAGCCGTTTGGTTTCCGATCCGCCGCAATTCGTGGAAGAGATCAAAGCGGCGCGCCGCGCGGGCAAACTGGCCATCGACTACCTGGGAATCATCCTGATCGCCGTGGGCTTTGGTTCGCTGGAGATCGTGCTGGACAAAGGTCAGCGCGAAGACTGGATGGAGAGCCGGTTCATCGTTACGTTTCTGACCGTGGCGATCGTCTCGCTGGTCGTCGCGGCAATCTATGAGTGGCGGCATCACGATCCGGTGGTGGAGATCAAACTTTTCAAGGAACGCAACTTCGCGCTTTCCAACCTGCTGTATTTCGGATTCGGTTTTGTCCTGTTCGGCAGCACGGTGCTGATCCCACAGATGCTGCAAGCGTTGTTCGGATACTCGGCCACCGATGCCGGACTTGTACTGGGACCGGGCGCGTTTGTCATCGTGCTGATGGCGCCGATTGTGGTCCGGTTGATCCCGAAAGTTGGCGCGAAGAAACTGATCGTTGCGGCGTCCGCGGTGATCGGGCTGGCCATGTGGTATTTCGGGTCGCTGAACCTGGCCACGGACTATCGTTCATGGGCGCTGGCGCGCGCACTGCAAGGCGTGGGGCTGGGATTCTTTTTTGTCCCTGTAAGCTCGCTGGCATATTCCTACATTCCACTGAACAAAAACAACAAAGCTTCGAGCATTACAAACCTGTTCCGCAATCTGGGTGGAAGTTTTGGCGTGGCGTTCGTCACCACCATGTTTGAGCGGCGGACGCAATTTCATCACAGCGTGTTGGTACAGCACTTGACGCCGGAAAATCCCAACTTCAACCAGACGCTCGACTCGGTGACGCAATACATAGCCAGCACAGCCGACGCCGCGCAGAAAGCCTATGGCCTGGTTGCAGCCCTGGCTGACCGGCAGGCCGCGATGCTGGGATTCATGGACTGCTTCCACGTACTCGGTTGGGTGGGATTTGCCAGTGTGATTCTGGGGCTGGCGACGAAGAAGTTCCGCACCGGCGGCGCACCGGAAGGACATTGATGTTGGCAGAGAGGATTGGCAGCATGAAGTTTACAAAATGGTTGGCGGCGTTGATGGCATTCGTCGCGATGGCCGGCGTGACCAACATGGCAGGAGCCCAGCAGGGTTCGTCGGCTGCATTCGAGTTAGGCAGCATCGCCACGCCGCGGACGATCAATCCGGCGGCCAACAGCACCACGCCGAGCTCACTCCAAGGGCAGCAACAGAATCCTTTTCTGGGAAGTGTGGCAAGGTCAGGCGAGCGCGAACCCACTCGACCTTGCGTTGGG
>JANXPR010000411.1 GCA_025357215.1 Acidobacteriaceae bacterium
CGCGCGGCGCGAACAACTCTCTCTGGCCGGACTCGAACTGGAACGCTTTGAAGGCAAGCGCGGCAACGCCCGCTTTGAACTCTCCCTCATCCTGGAAGAAACCCCCCACGGCATCGCCGGTGAAATGGAGTTCGATCAGGACTTGTTTAACGCAAAAACGATCAATCAAATGCTCGATGATTACGTTCGGATTCTTCGGATGGCCACAACTGTGCCGGACCGCAATATCGAATCCCTTTCTTTGATCAGCCCGTCTGAAGCCGAGCAGGTAAGCCAGGAATACAGCGTTGATCTTGAAGAAGTCTGATTCCAGGTGCGGCAACCCGGCGGACGCTCAAAATTCGTCACATCCTTAATATATATGCATTTTTCATGGATGTGTACCTTGCCAGCAGCTCGTACGAGCAGATGATTTCCCCCCGATTGATTTCCCAATGATAGGTACTTTATGACCATGAATACGGCGACCATTACCGTCACGAAGTCCAAAGCTAAGCGCATGAATGTGCATGACTTATTCAGCGAAGTGGCAGCGCGTTTGGAAGGAGAGGTGGCCATAGAGCGGGTGGGGCGGTTGGTGACGTATGGGGAGTTGGAGAAGAGATCGAACAAGGTAGCGAACCGGTTGCTGGGAGCAGGAGCGGAAGCGGGAACGCTGGTGGGAATCGTTGCTCAGGACCCGGTCGAGGTGATTACCGGGATTCTGGGTGTTTTGAAAGCCGGCTGCGTGTTTGTGCCATTGGATCCGGGATTTCCAGTGAAGCGTTTGCAGGGGATGGTGGAACAGGTGAAGCTGGAGCGGTATCTGGTAGAGAGCAAGTACGCGGGAAAGCTGGCAGAGGTGGGAGTAAAAGAGCCGGGGCACGTTTGGGAGCTGGACGGCGAAGAGATCGCACAAGAAGGGATGAATCGACCCGAAGTGCAACGGGACGGAGACGACGGATGCTCGATCTACTTTACGTCGGGGAGTACAGGGAAGCCGAAAGCAATCCTGGGAAGACTGAAGGGGATTGACCATTTTGCGCGCTGGGAAGCCGAGGTGCTGGGAGTGGGCGAAGGGACGCGTGTCAGCCAGCTGGCGTCGTGCTCGTTTGATGGATACCTGAAAGATGCGTTCGTGCCGCTGTGTGCCGGAGGAGTGGTGTGCGCACCAGAGAAGCGGGATATCGTGTTGGAAGCTTCGAGGTTGATTGACTGGATCGACGTGGAAGGTGTCGAGGTATTGCACTGTGTGCCGTCAGTGTTGCGAGCGATGCTGAACGAGAAGCTGGAAGCCCGATATTTTGCGAGCCTGAGATGGGTGGTGCTGGCTGGAGAAGCGCTGCTGCCGGCGGACGTGAAGAGATGGAAAGAAGTGTTTGGGGAACGGATCGGGCTGGTGAACCTGTATGGGCCGACGGAGACCACGGTGACCAAGCTGCACTACTTTGTGCAACCGGGCGATGAAGATCGTCCCACGATTCCCATCGGCAAACCGATGCCGGGCGCTACCGCCATGGTCCTGACTCCTACCAGAGGAATTTGCCGCCAGGAAAGTGTAGGCGAGATTTACTTACGAACGCCCTTCCGGTCCTTGGGGTACTACGGAGAGCCGGAGTTGACGGCGGAATCTTTCATCCCCAACCCGTTCAGCAACGATCCGCGCGACCTTATATATAGGACCGGAGACTACGGACGCGTACTAGAGGACGGGAACCTGGAGTTTCTGGGGCGTCGCGACCAGCAGGTGAAGATCCGCGGCGTGCGTGTGGAACTGGGAGAGATTGAAAACGTGCTGCGCGGCCATGCCGGAGTAAAAGACGTGGCGGTGGTGGACCGCGAGGATTCCCAGGGGAACAAATATCTTTGCGCTTACGTGGTCATGGATGAATTCGGAACAGAAAGATTGCGAACGCATTTAGCGGGAGTTTTGCCAGAGTCCATGTCGCCATCGGCATTCGTGGAGATGAAGGAACTGCCGCGCACGCTCAATGGCAAGATCGATCGCAAGGCCCTGCCACTGCTTGAGGAAGCGCGAGTTGGCCAGACCAAGCGTCCTCCGGGCACTCGAATGGAACAGCTGGTCGCGGCGATCTGGTCAGAGGTCTTGAAACTGCCTGAGATTGGCATTGATGAGAATTTCTTTGCCTTGGGAGGACATTCCCTGCTGGCGACGCAGGTAATCTCGCGGATCAAAAGAACGATGGAAGTGCATCTGCCATTGCGCGCATTGTTTGAAGCCCCCACGATCTCGGAATTTGCCAGAAAAGTGCAGGAAGCAAAATTCGACGCCAACGAGCCGGTACGGCTCATCTCGCCGCAATCGAGGAGCAGAGAGTTGCCGTTGTCGTACGGACAAGAACGGCTCTGGATCCTCGATCAGATTAATCCAGAGAGTTCCGCCTACAACATTGTTTTGGGTATGAAACTGCAAGGCAAGCTGAATATTGCGGCCTTGGAGCAAGCAATTGGTGAAATCATCAGGCGCCACGAAGTGTTGCGCACGCATTTTCCAGTCCGAGCAGGACAGCCGATGGTGGCAATTGAACCCGCACAGGAATACCAAATCCCCGTGGTGGATTTGAGCAATCTGGCCGATGAAGAGCGAGACGCGGAAGGAATGCGCCTGGTTGGAGAAAGCTCCAACCTTCCATTCAGTCTGGACGAAGGCCCGCTGGTGCGAAATGCCCTGCTGCGTTTGGGAGACACGGAGTACGCGGCCATCGCGGTAATGCATCACATCGTCAGCGATGGATGGTCGCGAGGCGTTCTTGGTCATGAACTCTCTGTGCTCTACAACGCGTTTTTCCAGGCCGAGCAATCTCCCCTGCCGGAATTGACCATTCAATATGCGGACTATGCCGTGTGGCAGAAGCAATGGCTGGCGGAATCGCTCGAATCCGAAATGTCTTACTGGAAACGCCGTCTTGCGGACGCGCCTCCACTGCTGGCGTTTCCCACGGACCGTCCGCGGCCTGGTGTTCAGAGTTACCGCGGAGCGCGCCAACTCTTTAAGCTTTCGCCGGGTCTTTCTGGCGGGCTGGGAAATTTGGCGCGGCGGTCCGGAGCAACGCTGTTCATTACTTTGCTGGCCGCTTTCAAAGCGATGTTATGCCGCTATACCGCGCAAGAAGATATTGTTGTGGGCACCAGCATGGCTGAGCGGAACCATCCGGAGACTGAGGACCTGATCGGATTCTTCGTAAACATGCTGGCCTTGCGCACGGACTGCTCCGGCGCCCCAGAGTTCAGCGTGCTGCTGGGCCGGGTCCGCGAGACTGCACTGGAAGCGTTTACCCACCAGGGACTGCCTTTTGAAAAGCTGCTGGAAAACCTTCCCAGGAACCTCAGCTATTCACCTCTGTTCCAGGTTGTCTTCAGCATGCAGAACGCCCCGGTCTCCGATCTGGCTCTGGCCGGCATACGCGTGAGCTTTCCGGAAGTTGAAACAGCGACCGCAAAATACGATTTGCTGCTGGATATTTGGGAAACAGAGCACGGCCTGGCTGGAGCCCTGGAATACAGCACCGATCTTTTTGACGCTTCCACGGCCGAGCGAATCGTAAACCACTACCGGAATCTCTTGGAAGCAGTCGTCGCCAATCCGGAGCGGCGTATTTCCAGCCTGGCAATGTTAAGTGAAGCTGAAATGCAGCAGGCATTAACCGTGCCAACCAGCTGTGAATATCCCAGGGATGCGTGCATTCACGAGTTGTTCGAAGCTCAGGTAAAGAAATCACCCAAGCTGCCGGCAGTGGTGTTTAACAATCAGGAGTTGTCATACCGTGACCTGAATCGCCGGGCGAACCAGATTGCACGATGTTTGCGTGCCATGGGGACTGGCCCTGGTGTTCTGGTGGCCGTGTTCATGGAACATTCAGCGGACGAAGTGGCAGCGTTGCTGGGCGTGTTGAAATCCGGGGCTGCCTATGTGCCGCTGGATCCCACGCATCCGCAGCGCAGGATCAAGTCAACTCTGTTGGACGCAAAGTCTCCGGTGGTAGTGACGCAGAAAGCGCTGGCCGGCAAGCTACCGGCGGGACCGTGGAAAGTGTTGCGGGTAGACGCCAAGTTGAAGGCCATAACCCGGCAACGGCCTACCAACGTGAAGAAAGTGGCGACCGCCCAGGACATTGCTTACGTCATCTATACATCGGGATCAACAGGCGAGCCCAAGGGCGTGGCGATATCCCACCAGGCGCTGGTGAATTACGTATGGTGGGCCAAAGACGTTTACGTAAAGAACAAGGCCTTGTCTTTCCCGCTGTACTCCTCGCCTGCTTTTGATTTGACCGTGACGTCCATCTACACGCCTCTGGTGACTGGCAATAAAATCATGGTGCATCCGCCGCGGGAGCACGGAGTACCGTTCACGGAAATCATCAATAGCCGAGAAGCCACGGTACTGAAATTGACGCCGAGCCACCTCCTCCTGATGGAGACGGAATCGGTGGAAGGAGTTTCGATCAGGAAACTTATTGTAGGTGGTGAAGCGCTTACTCGAACGATAGCCCAACGCACGCTCGAGAAGTTGGGCGCTCATGTGGAAATCTACAACGAATACGGACCAACTGAAGCCACCGTAGGTTGCGCAATTCATAAGTTTGATCCGGGCCGCGACCAGCGCGCGTTTGTGCCAATCGGAAAGTCTGCCGCCAACGTTCATCTTTTGGTGCTGGACAAATGGCTTAACCCAGTCCCGGAAAACGTGATTGGAGAATTACACATTGCCGGAGACGGACTGGCCACGGGATATTGGAACCGTCCGAACTTGACCGCGGAGAAATTCCTTCCCAGTTTGGCTGCTCCCGGACAACGAATGTACAAGACCGGCGACCTGGCCCGGTGGCTGCCCGGAGGAATCCTGGATTTCCTGGGAAGAAATGACAATCAAGTCAAATTGCACGGAGTGAGAGTGGAACTGGGCGAGCTGGAAGGTATTTTGAGCGCCCACTCTGACGTGCGCGAAGTCGCGGTGCTATTGCGTGAAGATGTGCCTGGCGACAAACGAATTGTCGCGTATCTTGCGCCGGCCGACGAACGCACGCTCGAGATGGCTGAGATCCGGCGGTACATGCAGGAACGCGTGCCAGCCTACCTTTTGCCGGCGGCGTTCATCGAAATGAAAGCGTTTCCCCTTACTGGCAACGGGAAGATTGACCGCAGCGCGCTTCCAGCGCCAGACGGCAGCCGCCCACAGTTGCGGGAACCGTACGTCGCGCCGCAAACGATTGCCGAGCAAGCCGTGACATCGATCTGGCAACAGGTCCTACAGTTGGACCAGATTGGGGCCCGTGACAATTTCTTTCAACTGGGCGGCCAATCCATTCTTGCCATCCAGATCATTCAGAGAATCAACCAGCTCTTTGCGATCAATTTGCCCATGCGCGTGATTTTTACGGAAAGCTCGGTGGCCGCGCTGGCGGTGCTGGTGGAAGAGACACTGATCGAAAAACTTGAGTCGGAGCCAGAAGAGCCATTCCGGATGGCGCCGGGCGCGTAAGCTGCATTTCTTATTTGTAGGCCCGTGTCGCGGGCTTTGATCCCGGTACTGAAGACATTCCCTTAGTCCCAGCCTGACAAACATAACTTTAAACATTTTTAAACATTGAAGATGAGTTGCGAGGAGACAGTCCCATGTCCGCCAAACGAACTGACCAGCCAAATGTCCAAATAAAGGTTAACCGCCGGGGCAAGAAAGAACAGGTGAATATCATCGGAGTTTCCGCTGGATACCATGACTCCGCGTGTTGCCTGCTGCAAGACGGAGTACTGGTGGCGGCGGTACAGGAAGAACGATTCTCGCGCATGAAAAATGACAAATCATTTCCCCGCAATGCATTTCGCTATTGTCTTGAGGCGGGAGGGATCACGATCGGCGATGTGGATTGCCTGGCCTACTACGAAGACCCGACGCTTAAACTGGGCCGGCAGATCTGGATGGGCACGATATCCGAGTTGCCCGCCGACCGGCGTTCCGCGATTCTGGACCGTCTGGTGACCCCGCAGCCCCAGGCGATCATGAGCCAGTTGTTTGGGTATACGGGACCGATTGAGATTGTGGACCATCATTTTTCCCACGCGGCGAGCTCATATTTCTTCTCCGGCTTCGATGAAGCCGCCATCCTGACGGTGGATGGCGTGGGCGACTGGCCGTCAACTACATACGGCTCGGGCCAAGGCACGCAAATCAGCCGGTTCGAGCAAGTAGATTTTCCCGATTCGCTTGGTTTCTTTTACAGCGCGATTACCGGCTATCTGGGATTTGAAGTGAATGAAGGTGAATACAAAGTCATGGGGTTGGCGCCGTATGGCGAACCCATCTACGTTCCGGAACTGCGCAAGCTGGTGGAGATCACCTCCGAGGGGCAGTACCGGCTGAACATGAAATATTTTGGCTTTCTTGCGGAAGAATCCATGTACACCGAAGAGTTGTCCAAGTTGTTGGGACGACCGCCGCGTAAGCCGGAATCCGATCTGCAGCAATTCCACATGGATGTTGCGCGCAGCGTGCAGGTGGTGTTGGAAGAGATCATGCTGGAAAAGACGCGATATCTGCACAGCAAGGTTCCCAGCGAGAATCTATGCATGGCCGGAGGCGTGGCTTTGAACGTGGTGGCCAATAGCCGGTGTCTTCGCGATGGCCGGTTCAAACGGTTGTTCGTCCAGCCGGCCGCGGGTGATGCGGGTGGATCGGTAGGAGCGGCGGCGATGGCGCATGTCCGGCTGACGGGCGAGCGGCCCGCGCACAAACAACAAGACAATGTGTATCTCGGTCCAGCAAATTCAAGCGACGAGACATACCACATCCTCAAGACGTCGTCGGCAAGGTTTCAAGACTACCGGGGACGCGAAGATGAATTGATTGCTTATGTCGCCGGGCAACTGGTGGAAGGAAAAGTCATCGGCTGGCTGCACGGACGAATGGAGTTCGGGCCGCGGTCGCTTGGTGCCCGTTCGATTCTGGCGGATGCCCGTCGCCCGGAAATGAGAGATCGCATCAACGCGCTGGTGAAGATGCGCGAATCGTTTCGTCCCTTTGCTCCGGCTGTGCTGGAACACAAGGCCGCCGAGCATTTTGACATCGATCACAAGTCTCCGTTCATGCTGGAAACCTGCCAGGTGATTTCGCCGATCGATCTGTCGTCCATCACGCATATTGACGGCTCAGCGCGCATACAAACAGTGGGACCGGATGCCAATCCCAGGTTCGCGAAGCTACTGGAGGA
>JANXPR010000412.1 GCA_025357215.1 Acidobacteriaceae bacterium
CGAAGCCGGCCCAGAACGCCGTCCAGAAGACCGGTCCGGCGCTTTCAAAGAAGTTGCCTAGCCCATAGGCGGCGCCGCTGAGGGCCACATGCAGGATGGCAACCAAGCCCAGGTTGGGCCACAAGCCTTCTGAAGTAGCGAAGTAGAGATAGTAGTCGCCGGCGCGGCGGGCCTGGCGGTTCTTAGGATTATCCTTGATTACTCCGCCCAGGACCAATCCCGCGGCCATGACCAGCGCCAGAGAAAAGACTACCGGAGTTCCGGAGTACGCAATGTTGGTGGCGGACTGCAAGTCGAGCAGGTCACGCTCTTTGGCGGCGGCGCGCTGTTTGTATTGCTCCAGCGATATCTTGCCTTCGGCTAGGGAGTTGTTCAGTTCGGTCAGGGCCTGTTGGCGAGTCAGCACCGTCGACGACATGTGCAAATTGAAAACGCTTTTCGAAGAGTTGGAAATCCGGCGGATCTCAGCCTGCGTGGCTTCCATGATTTCGGCTTCGCGTTTTACTTCCAACTGCGTTTGCGCTTGCAGGCTGTTGATCTGGTCCTGGACTGGGCCGCTGTGCCGTATGAAATACCAGTTGGACAGGGAGACAACCATGGCTACCAACACCAACCCTTGCAGGGCGAACATGCGCGGATTGGCCCAGCCGCTGAGCGGCACGACTCCGGCGTACGCCATGAGTTCGGCGTTCTGGTCGATGACGGTTTTCTGTTTCCAAAACGGGATGGGTCCGGGCTGCTGGTTCCACTGCGCGCGGAACTGCTCGGCGGGTGACATCTCAATTTCAGAGAATACCTGTTCGTCTTCGTACTGTTGGGCCAGCATATCCCGGCTAGTTTGGCACGTTTATCAACTAGGCAACAAATATCGGGAGTGCATGGCGTAAAGTGCCCGGCAGGCGGGAGGACTACCGTCTTTTCGTGCTAAGAGACAGGATTTGCTGCCGGGACTCGGCGCCAGGGACGGAAGGCAGTCCACGGCGACTTGAACGCTGGGTCAGGCGTGGTTCGAGCTAAAAGTTTTGAGCCAGCCGCTATTCGCTGGCGGACGTCATCCAGGCGGCAGCAACCGGTACGCCAACGGGCGCACCGTTCACTTTGGAAAGCTTGCCGGTGCCGCTGATCAAGAATGCGACCACATCGTTGGTGCCCTGGTCGGCGACATATAGGAAGGACGACGTTACGGTGAGCACGCCAGGTCCGGTGCCGCCGGTGGCGAAGGGCGATCCGCTGATCTGGCCGAGGTTACCGGTGCTGGAATCGATCACGAAAGCGGAAACATCATTGGAACCGAAGTTGGCGGTGAACAGGAAAGATCCCTGCGCGTCCGTGGCAACAGCTTTAGGTTGCAGGCCAGCCGGGAACGGAGATCCGCTCATCGCGGTGAGCGTGCCGTTGGATTGAATGCTAAAGCCCAACACCGTGTTGTGCGCCGAGTCGGCCACGAACAGGAAGCGTCCGCTGGGATCGACGGTGATCGCCACCGGAGTTGCTCCGGTGCCCATGCTAAAGGCCGCTCCCACTGAAGTGAGCACGCCTTTGGCGTCAATGGAAAAGCCGGAAACCGTAGCCGCGGCGGGATTGGAGACGTAAAGAAAATTTCCCTTGGGAGCAATCGCCATGGCCTGCGGCGCCGCGGGGACAATAAAAGGAGATCCGGCAACCACGCCAAGATCGCCCGTGCCGGTATCAATAGTGAATGCGGAAATGTTTGCCGAACCCTGGTTCAACACAAACAGGAAAGGCGCTCCGGCGGGAATCGCCATGGCGCTGGGGCCAGTCCCGGTGTTGAAGATATTGGGCGGCGTTGGCGGAGTAATAATGAGCGTGGAAGTGGGTATGGAAAGCTCGCCATTGCCACTGTTTACGTCCAGCAAAGTCACGTTGTTCCCGGCAAAATTGGCGATATAAGCGAAGTCGCCCGGAGGATGGATCACAATGGAAGAAGGCTGGGAGCCGGTGGCGAAATTGGGGTTGCCCATCGGCGTAAGGGAGCCGTCGCCGTGCTGTATAAAGCCAAAGACTTCGTTCGAGGCTGGTCCAGTCACGTACACAAACTGCTTGCTGCCTTTGATGCATCCGGCAAGCCCGGCCAGTCCGGCCACCGCAATCAATAATGCCGCTAAAACCCTTGCCCTCATGGATTTCTCCTCGGAACACTGTATGAATAATAACGAGACGTGCATCAAAGGATACATGAAACCGGCCCGCCTGTGGTACCGCCAGGGTAAATCCGGGCCGCGCTCCCCGTCCCAGTAAACAGGAACGCGCCAGGGTGGAAATTTTGCGGACTGAGTTGCTGCCGCTCTTTCGTAAATTCTCTTTTCATGGCATAGTAGTTCCTGCAGAGGCCAAGTTGCCCATCATGACAAGATCGTTACATTCCGATCTGCGACAGCAAACCACCCGGCAAGCCGGGCCTGGTTGCTATCGGGCGACAGCTACGCGCAATAGCTAAGCGCGATTTTTCTTCCAGGCTTTCTCCGGCCTGAATCCTCTGCAAAAGCGAAATCGCACAAATTCAGCGCCAGCTTTCTTTTCGTCCAGCCCCCGACTTTCAACTGCCGACTTTTTCGCGGCCATTGCATTTTTTGGCCGTTGGCGAAGACTAAATTGCTAAGTAGTCTCGACACACAAGAATGGTTATGACTTTATGAGTGATAGCACTTTCAACGTATTTAAGCCGAAGAACGGCGTACCCATCAAGGCCTGGACCAAGGGTGTCCCGGTGGAAGAGGCCGCGCAGAACCAGTTGCTGAACGTGGCGCAGTTGCCGTTCATCTACAAGTGGGTCGCGGCCATGCCAGACGTGCACTGGGGCGTTGGCGCCACCGTGGGCAGCGTGATTCCCACCAAGGGCGCGATCATCCCCGCGGCCGTGGGCGTGGACATAGGCTGCGGCATGATGGCCGCCCGTACCAGCCTGAACGCGTCGCACTTGCCGGACAACTTGCTTGGCATGCGTAGCGCGATTGAGCAGGCCGTCCCGCACGGACGTACCGACAACGGCGGCAAGAACGACCGTGGCGCGTGGAATGACGCTCCAGCGAACGTGGTGGATACCTGGGGAACTTTGCACCCGCGTTATGAAGCGATTGTGAAAAAGTATCCCAAGCTGAACCACCCGCAGCGCGTGAACCACATGGGAACGCTGGGTACTGGCAACCACTTCATTGAGGTTTGCCTGGACGAAGCGCAGAACGTTTGGTTCATGCTGCACTCGGGATCGCGTGGCGTGGGCAATCGTTTCGGTACGTTTTTCATCGAGCCGGCCAAGCAGGACATGCGCCAGTGGATGATCAACTTGCCGGACGCGGACCTGGCTTACCTGCCGCAGGGCACCGAGCACTTTGACGATTACGTTGAGGCCGTGCACTGGGCACAGGAGTACGCCTTGCTGAACCGCCAGTTGATGATGGCCAACATTGTGGCGGCCGTCCGCAACAGCGGAGAAGTGCCCGCGTTTGAAGCCGCAGTGGAGGCCGTTAACTGCCACCACAATTACGTAACGTGGGAACACCACTACGGAGAGAACGTCCTCATCACCCGTAAGGGCGCGGTGCGTGCGCGTGAGGGTGATATGGGCATCATCCCCGGCAGCATGGGAGCCCGCTCCTTTATCGTGCGCGGAAAGGGCAACCCGGAGAGCTTTAGCTCTTGCAGCCACGGTGCGGGACGCGCGATGTCCCGTACGGAGGCCAAGAAGCGCTACACCGTGGCAGACCACATTGCCGCGACGCAAGGCGTGGAGTGCCGTAAGGACGAAGACGTGATCGACGAGACTCCCATGGCGTACAAATCCATTGATGCCGTGATGGAAGCGCAGAAGGACCTGGTCGAGATCGTCCACACCCTGAGGCAGGTGGTGTGCGTGAAGGGGTAAAGCTTTAGCCGCAGATCGCGCGGATGAAAACGTGGATTTGGAGCAACATTTGATCCGCGTTTCATCCGCGAAAATCCGCGGTAGAAAATATTTGTGCAAATGTTCTTGGCGCGTTATTTCTCCGCGGGCTTCTCCGCCGCGGGCTTGGCGAACTTGGCGTCGTCAATCGCCACGTTCTGCTGTATCTCGCTTACCTGGATGGTGAACCGTCCCGCCGGACGTGCTACTGTCCACTGGAATGGCAGCTTCACGCCACCGTCCACTCGATAGTCCGTGTAGTCCACTTGCGTGGGGTTGCGGCCGAGCGGAGTTTCTGTATAGCGGATGGTGCGCACCAGCAGGCTGGATTCTTTGTCAAAAAAGAACCGTACGGGCGCCTTGCCGTCTCTGAATCCGATGACCTGGATCACGTCGCGTCCGGCAATTTTTTCATCCGGGCGCATGCGGAGCTGGCTAAACATCTTTTTGATTTCCAGTGGAAGGTAGAAAGTGGCCTCAACACTGACGGCATCGTTTTCTTGCGAGTTCATGTCCTGAGGTGGCCGCCCGCCGGAGCCGCCCAGCCATCCCGCGTGGCCGTCGTAGGCCGTGATGCTATCGCCGTTCGGCGTGTGCACCACGGAGATGCGTTTGTTGGGAGCCTTGGCAAAAACTTCCACCGAAATTTCTGTTGGCCAAAGTTGATGTCGCCTTTCATGATGCGGCTGGTGTTCTTCCGCAGAGCGTCAGCGCCGCCCACGGCGGCAAGGTATTTGTCGATGATCTGGTCAGCGGCGGGAAACTCCGGCCCGATCACACCGCCAGAAATCAGGGGGCGCTTCGGTTCTTCGTCAGGGATGGCCGGTACTGACACCGGATTTAACGTTCCGCGGTGGCACGAAAAGCAGGTGACTTCCTGCCGGCCGTTGAAGTGGTCTTTGTTGATCGCCAGCTCCATCTCGATCATTTTGCGCGCCATCAGTTTGGGTTTCTTGTCGTCTTTTTCGCGTGCGTTGTCCACGTGGCAGAACTCGCATTGCACGCCCAGGGACGCGCTAATGAACTGCATGGCCGGAAGCAATTGGTCGGCCTGGACACCTTTCAACACTTGAATGTTTTTGAAACGCTGCTCGGTGGTTTGCGGAGCGGTATCTACGGCAGACGCGGGAGCGGCGGCGCCGTGCTGTGCGGATACCTTCGGTGCTAAAAAAACAGAACAAAGGATGACGAGCGCAGCCAACAGCGTATTGATCCGGTTGGTGTTCATGGCGTTTCCTTGGGTTGAATTTAGAAGGTCGTATTTTAGAACGGAAAGTTTAAATGACCACAGCTGATTTCCGGGTCAGGATTTTGTAAAACCCCTCGCCGCTGGTTGGGCGGATTCATCTGCGACTTCGCGCGGAAAGACGTTACTCCACGCCCAGCTTCTTCTTGATCTCCGCCACGCTGTGGTCCAGCCAGAGTTCTTTGTAATTTTCCACGGTCATGAGCGTGCGCGGGTACATGCGGTCAATGTAAACGGTCCCGAACAGATGGTCGATCTCATGTTGCAGGATGCGCGCGTACCATCCGCTGGCTTCAATTACCTGCGGCTGGCCTTTTTCGTTCAGGCATTCTACTTTTACCTTCCGTGCGCGCGGTACGATGGCCATCAGGTTGTTCAGGCTCAGGCAGCCTTCAAAGAATTCCACATGTTTGTCGCCGATCAAGGTGATCTTGGGATTGATGATCACGTGGAAGGGAATTACTTCGCGCTCGCGCGCTGCCAGTTGTTCTTTACTCCAGTCCTTGGTGTAGTCCGGAAGATCTTCAATCACCGCGAGTTGCAGGTTGCGGCCAATCTGCGGAGCCGCCAGCCCCACGCCGGGAGCGGTGTGCATGGTGGCCTTCATGGCGGCAATCAGTTCGCGAATCTCTTTGCTGCGAATTTCGTTGGGACGAAGCGCGCGCGCCTTCTGCCGCAACACCGTTTCACCAACCTGGACGATAGGAAGTAACACTTTGGGGCACCTTTTATTTGGAGTGAACGAGATTTATTGTACAAAAGCGGGAAGCCCGCCGCGGCTTGGCGCGGATGAACACGAATCAAAGGCCGGTCGGCTAGCGTAATTCGCAAAACGACGTCAAAATCATTGATGGACGTCGGAACAACAATGCCCTCAACTTTCTCAATCCGCCTCGCCGTTCCTGCCGACACTCCGGTGCTGCGCAAACTGATCGCCGCCTCCGTTCGCGGCCTGCAAGCGGGAGACTACACGTCGTCACAACTCGAAGGCGCACTGGCTTCCGTGTACGGCGTGGACAGTCAACTCATCGCTGACGGAACTTATTTCGCGGTCGAAACTGCTGATCCCGAGGGTGGTGCGTCGCCGGTCATTGTCGGCTGCGGCGGCTGGAGTAAACGCAAAACGCTCTATGGTGGCGACGTGTGGAAAGGCCGCGAAGACTCGCTGCTCGATCCCGCGAAAGATGCGGCAAAGATCCGCGCGTTCTTTGTGCATCCGGCGTGGGCCCGCCGCGGCATTGGGACCATTGTCCTGGACGCTTGCGAAGCCGCCGCCAAGACCGCGGGATTTCGCCGTCTGGAAATGGGAGCCACGCTGACTGGCGTCCCGTTCTACAAAGAAAAAGGCTATGTGGAAATGGAAACACTTGCGGTGCCGCTCAGCAACGGCGAAGCTTTGCCGATCGTGCGCATGGGGAAAGACGTCTAGTTACTCTCCGCTGCGCACGTGCCATGTCTTCCAGTGGAAGCGAAGCGCCAGGATGCGCAGGCAAAACCCTGAAGCCGCGCCAATGATCGTGGACGTCTCCCGCGCGAAACGGAAATGATCGAACACCAGGAACATTGAGGCGCCAAACCCGGCGGCAATGGCGTACAACTCGCCGCGTTCAAAGATTTTCGGGGTGCGTCCGCTGAGCACGTCACGGATGCACCCGCCACCCACGGCGGTAACGCCGCCGAGCAGAAGTGCCGGAAGCCATCCCAACCCGGCGTTTAACGCGCGTGTGCTCCCGGCCACGGCAAACAGGCCCAGCCCGGCGGCATCGATCCACACGATCACCCGCTCCGTGCTCTTGCCGATGTGCGGCGCAAACAGCATGCCGGCGATCGCGCCCAGCAAAGCGGTCATGAGATAACGCGGGTCGGCGAACGCCAGCGGCGGGCCCTCTTGCAGGATAAGGTCGCGGGTGATTCCGCCGCCCAGCGCGGAGGCCAAAGATAGTCCGGCCACGCCCACCACATCATACTTATAGCTCTTGTTGCGGATGGCGATCAGCGCGCCACCCAGCGCGCCGGCGAACACGCCCAGAAAGTCGATGACCAGAAATAGTGTGTCGATCGGGATTTTGTGAATGGGCAGCGGCATGAGGCGTTAATCCCGGCCTTTACTCAGGCCGTTCAATCAAAAGCTGAACCCATCAACCTATAATCGAATTTCGCGCGGGTAGCAACCCTGGCCGTTTCGTAGAATGGTTTTCGGGTACGATTCACCGCTGCGCAGCGCCGGGTTACGTGATCCCGAACGCTCATCCTCAGGTGCAACTCAGCGAGGAAAATCAGGGCACAGCCTTCAGTAATCTTCAAACCCTTCGTGTAAGGGTGGATCATTGTTCTATGCCTCAATTCCCCCAGTCGCAAAGCAGATCACGCTCTCCTCGATTCCGTATCCCCAACCAGGGATCTATCCGATTCAATCTCGGCGAACATTACGTCCAGGCTGTGTTGCATCGCCTTTCGATGACCGGCGGACTCGCCGAGTTCAAGGGCAGCATTGGTGACGTCACCATCGCCGAAGCCAAGTTGAATACTCCAGCCGGCGTGGTAAGCGGTCTGGTGGAGTTTCTGCGCCCCCAGAAAGACATCGGTCCGGCGGCCCGAGCGTTCCGCTTCATCGCGCTGGGTGACGGCGACTACAAACGCCTGAATGTGACCCTGGAACTGATGCGCCGCAAAGGCTACGCCGAAGAAGTGCGCACCGCCTAGTCTCAGATTTCCGGCGCCATCCTTCTTCCTTCTATAATCGCGGGCGTGAATTGCACTCGCGCTTTTTCCCGCACGAAATCAATTTCCATATTCCTCATGCTTAGCTGCGTTCTATTGGGCTGGAGCGCGATTTCGTCGGCGCAAGTTCCCGATTGGTGCCGCACGCTTCCGCGACCGGCCTACAAGAAGCTCGAGCGCGTCAAGACTGCCGACCCGTGGTTTGAGGTCTATCGTGTCCGGCCTGGCGTGTTCGCTATCTACGAACCGCATCAGTCGGAAGAAGTGATTTCCTATCTGATTGTCGGCAGCAGCAAGGCCTTGCTGTTTGACACCGGCATGGGTATCAGTGACATCAAGAAGCTGACCTCTTCGCTTACTCAACTGCCGGTAAGCGTGGTGAATTCGCATACGCACAACGACCATGTAGGCGACAACTGGCAATTCGCTGATGTTTACGGCATGGACACCGATTTCACACGGTTGAGCGCCAAAGGTTCGCGCGAAGACGCACAGGCCGAGATTGTTCCGGGAGAAATTTGCGGCGATCTGCCTAAAAACTTCAACGCCGCTCTTTATGCCACGCGGCCGTTTCACGTCACGCACTGGCTGCATGATGGCGACATGATTGATCTGGGCGGACGCACCATACAGATCGTGGCCACGCCCGGGCACACGCCGGACGCCATTTCATTGCTCGACGAGAAAAACGGACTGCTGTTTACGGGAGATACGTATTATCCGGGGCCGATTTATCTTTATCGTCCGGAGACGGATCTTGATGCCTATGAAAGTTCGCTCCAGAAGATGATTGGACTTTTATCCAAAGATCACGCCCCAAAGTTGAAGTTGCTGTTGCCGGCGCACAATGTCCCGGTGGCCGATCCCAAGGACTTGCGGCGCGTGCTGGCGGCGTTCCGCGAAGTGCGCGCAGGAAAAGTGAAGTCGTCTCCGCGGGGCGAGAAGAAGGAATACAAGTTTGCAGGGTTTTCGTTTTTGATGAAGTAGGCGCGTTTGTGTTCCGCCGTCCGGGCTCAACCGGCAATTGTCAACGTGGTGTCATTCCGAGGGCCGAGCCTCGATTGCGGTTTCATTCGGGTTGAGCTCGTGCGAGGGCCAGGAATCTGCTCCGCGGTCTTCCGGGACGACTAGTGTTGATTTACCTTGGCGGCAACCGGAGCCATCCCTCACTTCGCGCAAGGAATCCGCGAAGCCGACCGCAGTGCAGTGGCGCTCGGTTTGGGATGACGAAACTCACCCGGCAATCGTGACAGATCGCGAACTCCATCCTTGGAAAAACCTTCTGCGACCGTGTACTCTGGGACTGCTTGGAGACGTTTTCAAAAATGAACATGAACCCCACGATGAAAATGACGCGCCTGACACTGACTTCCGCCAGGCGTTTTGCCGCTGCGCTCTTCGCCCTCGCTTTTTTTTGTTCGTTCCTGCCCACGCTGTCCCGCGCCGCTGACACGCGCTTTAAGGTTTCTCTTCCAGCGTCCGCACGTCAGCCGGCGACCGGTCGTGTGTTTGTGATCGTCTCCAAGATTGACAATCCGGAGCCGCGCTTGCAGGTGGGCTCGTGGCGTTCACGCGCGGAACTTCTGGGTCGCGATGCCGACATCGGTCCAGGACAATCCGCCACGCTGGACCAATTAACTCCGGGCTTTCCGCTGAAGACCGTGCGCGAACTTCCGCCGGGTGATTATTACGTCCAGGCGGTGTTCAACGTTTACACGCGTTTTCAACGCTCAGACGGCTACACCATCCTGGGCCACATGGACCAGTGGGAAGGCCAGCAGTTCAACAAGTCCGCCGGTAATCTTTATAGTGACGTGCGGCGTTTCCATCTTGATCCGCTCAGCGGGTACGAAATCCAGCTTTCTCTCAATCACACCATTGCCGCCGAGCCCATGCCCGCTGACACGCAGTACGTAAAGCACATCAAGATCCAGAGCAAGTTGCTCACGCAGTTCTGGGGACAACCCATCTATCTCGGCGCCACGGTGCTTCTGCCGGAAGGCTATGATGCACATGCCGCGGCGCATTACCCCGTGGTGTATGAGCAAGGGCATTTCAATCTGCGTCCGCCGCTGGGGTTCAGCACAGAGCCGCCGCCCGCGGGCACGCCGCTGCGTGAAAATCGCCTTACCGGCATTGACCTCTACGAGCGCTGGAAGGGCGCGAATTTTCCCCGCATGATTGCCGTCACCTTTCAGCATCCCACAATTTATTTTGACGATTCTTACGCCGTGAATTCCGCCAACAACGGCCCGTATGGTGACGCGATCATGACCGAGTTGATCCCGTACGTGGAAGAGCATTTCCGCATCATCCGTCAGCCTTACGCGCGCGTGTTGACCGGCGGCTCCACTGGCGGATGGGAATCGCTGGCGCTACAGGTGTTTCATCCAGACTTTTTCGGCGGCACATGGACCGGCTATCCCGATCCCGTGGACTTTACGCGCTACGGAATGGTTGACGCCTATAACGACGTAAACGCATTCGTGGCTCCCGGTTTTGACGCGCCAGGGCCGGAGCGTCCGATGTCGCGCAGCCCAGAGGGCCAGGTGGAGACCACCAACCGCCAGCTCAGTCAATTAGAAGACGTGCTGGGCAGCCACGGACGCAGCGGCCAGCAGCTTGAAGCCTGGGAAGCGGTGTATGGACCGGTGGGAGCCGATGGCTATCCAAAACCGCTGTGGGACAAGCAGACCGGCAAGATCGATCCGCAAGTCGCGTTGTACATGCGCGATCACGGTTACGATCTGCGCTATTACCTGGAGCAAAACTGGCCAGTGATTGGACCGAGGTTGGTGGGTAAAATTCACGTGTTCTGCGGTGACATGGACAACTTTTATCTCAATCTGGCCGTGTATCGTCTGGAAGATTTTCTCAAGAGCAAGGGCACGCCGCACTACGGAGGCTCGTTTGAATACGGCCGCCCGATGAAAGGCCACGGCTGGACACCGCTGAATCAGTCTGAGATGCTGAAAGTAATGGCTGATCACATCAGCCGCAACGCTCCGGCGGGCGCCGACAACTCCTGGAAGTATTAGCAAGCGACTCAAAGAGGTACAAAGATGATCAAGAATGCGGCAATCGCAATCGTCGTCCTGTTTCTGTGTGTGCGCGTCGCTGGTGCGCAGGAACACGAACACGCTGCACCGGAAAAACTTGGCAAAGTGTCATTCCCGACGAGTTGCGCTGCTGGAGTGAAAGCCAGGTTTAATCGTGCCGTGGCTCTGCTCCACTCGTTTACTTACGAGCCCGCGGAAGCAGCGTTTCAGGAAGTAGTGAAAGAGGATCCCACGTGTGCCATGGCCCATTGGGGTATCGCCATGAGCGGCTACCGTCAGCTCTGGCAGCCTCCTTTGCCGGGTGATGCGCTGGCGAAAGGCCATGGGGAGTTGGAACTGGCCAGGCAAGCGAAGGGAAGTTCCGCCGGGGAACAGGAGTACCTTGCTGCCGCGGCAATCATTTTCGATGCAACGGTTGGATCGTATCCGGAGCGCGCTGGAAAATACCGCGATGCCATGGCCGCGCTGGCGCAGCGCCATCCTGACGATACTGAAGCGCAAATTTTCTACGCACTGGCGTTGCTTTCTACGGCGACTCCACAGGACAAAACGCACCACAACCAGAAAGCGGCTGCGCAGATTCTGGAACCGCTCTACAAAAAGTATCCACAACATCCCGGCCTGGCGCATTACATCATCCACGCGGATGACAATGCGGAACTGGCGGCCCGTGGCGAGAGGGCGGCCCGCGACTATGCGCAGATTGCGCCGTCGGCTCCGCACGCGTTGCATATGCCCTCGCACATCTACACGCGGCTGGGAATGTGGGACGATTCCATCCGCACGAACCAGAAAGCCCGCGTGGCGGCGCACAAACAAGGAGACACCGGGGAAGAACTGCACGCCATGGACTATATGGTCTATGCGGCTTTGCAGAAAGGCCGCGATGAGCAAGCGGCTGCAATCCTGAACGAGCTGAAAGCCATGAACCTGCAGAGCGCGAAAGAATTCAAAGTGGGATATGCGGCCACGGCGATGCCCGTCCGCTATGCCGTGGAACGCCAACAGTGGAAAGATGCCACGCAGTGCGTGGCTACAGAAGGAGCGCCGCCGCAGGTAACTGCGCTTGCGGTATGGGCCCGCGCGTTGGGATACGCGCGGTCCGGCAACGTGCCCGCAGCCGCAGCTGAAGTGGAAACTCTTAAGAAACTGGTGGATCAGTTGCTGGCCGCAGGCAATCAATATTGGGCCGGCCAGGTACAGATCCAGGTTGAAGAAGCAGGCGCCTGGGTAGCCATGGCAGAAAAAAAACCCGAAGACGCGGTAGTACTGATGAAGAAAGCCGCCGACGAAGAAGATGCCGTGGAAAAACTTCCAGTGACGCCTGGTCCAGTGGTCCCCGCGCGCGAACAACTGGGAACATTGCTGAGCATGGCGGGCCACCATCAAGAGGCGCTGGTTGAATTTGAAAAGGCCCTGAAGGATTCGCCGGGAAGGCGTGGAGCTTTGCAGGGAGCCATGCTGAGTGCGAAAGCGGCCGGGTCAGAGAACAAGACGGCGTTCTATGAAGCGCTGTTGAAATGAGTGGCTCCATTGGCTAACGCAATAAGAACCGAACGAAAGCATCGCAAGGCCGGGAAACCAGTGAGCTTAGCCACCTGCATGCGGTTGCTGCTGCTTGTTTTGACGTTGGTCGGGGACCAAGCCATCTTCGCGCAAAGCCCGATCAAACTTGATGTTGGAGCAAAGCTCCCGTCTCTACAGGGCCAAACGCTTGACGACAAGGAAATCATTTTGCCGGATGCGGCCGCAGGCAGGATCTCCCTGGTAATTTTTACGTTCAGCAAAGCCGCCGGCGACCGCTCGCGTGTCTGGCAAGACCACTTTGTAAAAAGTTTTCCGGAAGCGGCCACGCCGGAAGCCGGCGCCGCGCAAAACTCAAGGATCACCAGCTACTCGGTTGCCATGTTGAGTGATGCGCCGGGATTTGTGCGCGGCATGATCCGGTCGGCCATGCGCAAGGGAACTCCGCCGGCTCTGCGCTCGCGCACGATTACCGTCCTAACGGACTCGAAACCTTGGAAGCAGCGCGTGGAAATGAGTAATGACAAAGACGACTACCTGTTTCTGCTTGACACAAAAGGCCAGGTGGTTTGGATCTATCACGGTGAATTTGGTGACAAGCCCGACCAGGAATTGAAAGCGAAGATCACCGAACTGCTTTCAGGACAGAAGAAATAATTCGGGACAAGGTCCAGGTCCTTCGGGAAGCGGCCAGCCTACTGCGCGGCAAAATCGAACTTAACGATCATGACCGAAGCCTGCGGCTCGGGCTCGAACAGCCACTTTTCCGCCGCGTCCACTGAAGCCTGCACCAGCACCGGACTTCCGCCCAGCACCTTGATATTTTTCACATGGCCATCCGCGCTGATTTGTAGTTCCAGACGCACCGATCCACGGACGCCATGTTTCCTTGCCAGATCAGGATATTCAGGCTGCACCTTGTGGCGGATCTTGCGGCCGACTTCTTCGGCATGAACGGGCAGTGCGCTGCTTGCCATCAGAACGGCGATGAGCACTGCGGATGTGTAAGCGAAAAACCACCGTATCAGGCGGATTCGGCTGCGGCGATTGCGGCTCACTTCTCAACTCCTGGAACGCCTGTTGCCCGGGACTTAAAAACTTTCCGGAAGCACCGAAGCACAGGCGACTTGATACTCAAGATCGTATTGCGGACGAGATGAAAGATTCAAAGTACGAAGGTAATAAGGTGGCGTGGTTCGTGCCGCTCATGCAGCATCTACTATGCAGCCGTTTGCACACTCGTCTGGTTTTTCCCGCGCATCATCAAGTATCCGGCGGCGGTAATCACCACCATGGCTCCCGCGGACGTCAAAAACAGTTGGCGAATTCCCAGTTTTTGCGCCAAGAATCCGGATAGTACCAGGCCAAGTACTTGTCCGATCCACATAAGAGACATGAAGCTGCCGCTTACGCGCGCCACCATGCTGGGTGGTGTTTCCTGCTGGGACATGGTCTGCGCCGGAATCAGCACAAACGAAATGGCCAGGCCAATCAGAAACATGCTGGCCGCGGCCATGGCAAGAAAACGGAATGCGCCAAGACCCGCCGCGCCCAGGCCCAGGATGAACAGTCCGCTCAGAACGACGTTGGTGCGCGAAAGCGCGCGATTCACCCGCGGCAACAGTTGTCCGCCAACGATCAACCCGATGCCGACCATGGAACTACACAACCCAAAAACGAACGGACCGGCGTGCAGCATATCGCGAATGTAGATTGAAATAAGCGGGCTGAACGAGCTCATCACAAACGTGGCTACGGCCATGGCCAGAAATACAAACGATAGTCCGGAATGAGTGAAGATGAACTTGTTGCCTTCAAGAAAATCCGCGGTGAGTGAAGCCAGCGTCTTCTCGCCTTGAGCGCGCGGCGGGCGCACCACAGTCAAGCTGAGGATCATGAGCGCGGGAAAGATGAAGCTGGCGGTGTCCACATAAAAGCACGCCTTTTCGCCCAGCGTGGCGATCAAGGTGCCGGCGGCAAACGGTGATACCAATCGCACAACGAAGAATGCGTTGGTCATCAGTCCGTTGGCGGCCAGCAGGCCTTCCGTGGGGACTACGGTCCGCACGGTGACGGATTGTGCTGGTCCAAAAAACGCGGAGACCGTGCTGATGGCGAAAAAGATTGTGCAGATCTGCCAGACGTCTGTAACGAAAAGCAAAAGAAGGATCAGTACAGCCCGTACCACGTCGCTGACGATCATTACGCGCTTTACGTTCCAGTGGTCAACAAAAACGCCGGCAATCGGACTCAACACCGCGAGCGGCAATACGTAGGCAATTGTCACTGAGGTGACCTGCACCGCCGTGCCGTGCAGTTTGAAAGTAATCAGGCTGATTACACCGAACAGGGCGAGAAAATCGCCAAAGATGCTGACGAACTGGGCCATCCACAAAATGCGAAACGGCCGGTGCTTCAAAATTGTCTTCTGCGTGAAGGCAGAGGTGGTTGCAGAGGCAGCCATAGGGGGAATTCTCGCTCCGTTGTTCTTAGTGTTCTAGATTAAATCAAAAGTGAAGCTCATACGCGGAACGCAAAGCATTCGGCGACGAGACAATTGCCGCAGTTTCGCACGGCGCCTTCATTTTTCGAGTCCGAAGCGAGTGAGACTGATATGCAGTTGGTTTCGTGCTGGCCAACTTCCTGTCAATAACATGCGCTGATTTCTGTCGGTCTGGCAATCTGGCCATAGCGAACGGGTACAAGAGGTCAGTCCGCGTCCGGCCATGTGGACACAAGCCAATTGCACCTCTCTATTGGAGTTCCTAATCAGAGTTTCCTAAGAAACTCCATAAGTTATTGATTCATAAAGGATAAAATCCAACGGTTTCGCTTTCATAGGCAAAACGTATAGAGTATTATCAATACCCGACTCGAGTCGGGCTCAGAAGACCCTTATATGCATCCGATTCCAGCAGCTTCCCTCCTGTTGGTCATGGCCACTGACGCGGCGCTTAGGCTTAGACGCGATTGGCTTGAACAAGCAGGTTATCGTGTCAGCCCGGCGTGCAGCTTGAAAGAAGTTGAGCTTGCCTGTCACGCCCACGCGTTCGACATTGTTCTTGTCGCCGACGCCGTTGAACCCCGCATGAAGAAAGCCATCGGCCTCACTGTCCGGCACTTTTGTCCGGAAGCGCACATCCTGCAAATGGGACGCATTCGTCCGGACATCGACGGGACGTGTTTCGTTACCGGCGATTCCAACGAAGACGTGCTGCAATCGGTGGGCAAGATCCTGCGGCGTGACGAAATACCTCCTGCGGCGATCTAATTTTTTTCGCGACATCCCCTAAGTTCATTTCAAAATGCAAAGAGGAGCCGAATGGCTCCTCTTTTTAGTTTGCTTTCTTGCCGCAGCGCACAAAACTATTTCTGCGCTGTCGCCTTCGTCCCAATCGCTTCGCCAGAGAGCACCAGTTCCACGCGACGATTCGCCTGCCGGCCTTCCGGAGTGTCGTTCGTCGCTACCGGAGTGGTCTTGCCAAATCCGCGCGCGCCAATCGTGCCTTCCGCAATGCCTTGCTGGACGAGATAATTCCGTACCGCGCCGGCGCGACGCTCAGAGAGTGTCTGGTTGTAGTCGTCGCCGCCTACGCTGTCCGTGTGGCCTTCCACTTCCATATGCAGTCCGGGATGCGCCAGCACAATGCCGGAAATTTTTGCCAAACGTTCACGAGCTCCGGGCAAAAGCTCAAAGCTGCCGGTCTTAAACAGGACGTCCGACATGCTGGCGATCAATCCGCGGGCTGAGTCGCGCGTGGCCAGCACGGCGTTGAGTTGTTGCAGAAGCTGTGCGCGAAGATCGGTTTTTTCTTTTTCCGCTTGCGCCCGCAGACGGTCGGATTCCTCGGCGGACTTGCGCGCTTTGTCGGCTTCAATGGCGAGTTGTTGTTGCTGCGCCACGGCCTGGGCCTTGGCGGCTTCGGCTTCCTGGCGAGCCTGGTCGGCGTCCTGCTTCATGCGCATGGCTTCGGCGCGCGCCTGTTCGGCTTGCTGGCGGGCCTGGTCCGCCTGTTGGCGAGCGGTGTCGGCGTCAGCTTTTGCGCGTTCGGCATCCATGCGGCGCTGGGCTTCGGCTTGCTGCGCCAGCCGGGCTTGCGCTTCGCGTTCTTCGGCGGCACGTTTGTCGGCGGCGGCTTTGGTCTGGGCTTCTTCTTCCGCGCGCTGCTTTACGGACATTACTCGAGCTTCCTCGGCGGTGCTTACCGTTTCACGCGCCAGAGTTTCAATCGTGCCTTTATTCTGCTTGCGGACGTACGCTTCCTCCGCTGCCTTCAGCTGCGTATCGGCCTTCGTCAGAATGGACGACGCGTATTTATCCGCGGCGGCAATCCGTGCAATGCGGACTGCGTTGCGCGCTTCAAACAACGCGCGTGGCGTCTTCTTGTCGATGCCGAAGATCGCGTCCTGAATGTGCGTGTTCACCGAGGAGTACGTGCCGCGTCCCAGCAGCTCGTAGCGCGCTTCAATGTTTTCCTGGCGGCCGCCAGTCGGCACCACGTTTTCCAGTACCACCATGTTGCCCGGCTGGTTCACCGCAAAGTAAGGCTCGGCCGTAACGATCAGGCCAAAGGTCTGCATGTCCGTGATGGCTTTTAC
Source organism: Acidobacteriaceae bacterium (assembly GCA_025357215.1). Lineage (GTDB taxonomy): Bacteria > Acidobacteriota > Terriglobia > Terriglobales > Acidobacteriaceae > Angelobacter. Next base: position 17,051 of record JANXPR010000412.1, read on the forward strand.
CTGCGCGTGATTGTGATCGTTCACCAGCTCGCCCAGGTTCACCGCGCGGCCTTCCGGCGAAACGGCCCACAGCACCAGCGTCAGGTATTCCAGGCCAAACTTGGTGGGATCGTCCAGATTTTCAAACTTGGCGTCAATTTCAATGCTGCTCTTCTTACCGGTCACGCGGGCTTCGCCCGTGGCGTTGGACATCAGGTCCGTGCCGTGAAAGTCCACTTTCAGCGTGTCCGTGCGCAGACGATAGTTGATGGCCTTGGTGGTGCGCGTCACCACGCCGGCTTGCTGGTTCCCGGACGCGCCCATTTGGTTCACCTGGACGCCATTATGTCCGCCGACGGCTGCGGCGCTCGTGGGGACGAGAAGTTGGAGCGTCATTACAAGCCCGCCAGCAAGCAATGAGACTGCGTTCAACGTGGCGCTCTTGGGCGCAGCGGTTCTCAAAGTAAGAGCGGCATTCGGCGCGATTCGAACCAGGTGATTCTTCATGGTGGTGTTACCTTCCCTATCGTTTATTGAGCTGCGCAACCCGCTCGGCGTTTCTCATCCTGCCGGACATACAAAACTGCGCTTGCGACAGCCCCTTTTGGTTATTGGCCAGAATTGGTGTCCTCTAACTCTAGGGGCACTCCGTGGCGATGAAAAGGAGTACTTAGTACAAGGGGTAAATGGTACTTTCGTACCGACTAAGAGTACGCGGCGTCGATGGTTAGTGCAATATCGTGCGCGAGTCCCCGCTTGGGACGAAACAACCTTTAGCCCGGCACGTAAGTGCCGGGACAGAAAGCGAAAAGATTCTTTCCTCGCTGCCGCAGGCCAGAGCAGAGCCGCAGGCGGAGCGAGAGTCTAAAAGCTAGCGGTTCTCCTTCAATCTGTTTAGTGCGGCGAACAACGGGGCTTTGCGCTTTGAGATGCTACACTCCCGAATCCTGAAGACGCTCCACCCGAGCGCCCGAATTGCCCGGTTGTTTCGATTGTCTCTTTGCCTGTTTCGAGTCAGCTTGATTTTCCAATACTGTCGATTGTTTTTCGGTAGATGTCCATCGCCACAATACGGGCACCTATGCCAGAAGCACCCGTCAATGAACACGGCCGTTTTTATCTTTGGAAATGCAAAATCGGGTCGGCCGATATCCCATCCAAGGGTTCGGATCTCGCGTAGACGTTTTTGCCAATCGTCTTGACGGGCGACGGCGCCCAATAGAAAGCGGGTCCGAAACCGCAAGGTTCGCCATTGCTTCACCTCTCCCAAGAGAGGATTCGACCAATACCCTGCGACTCTTATGTTCTAGTTTAGAACATTTTCGATCTGTACAGGCATTACTCTCTCGGTTGTGATCAGGAGAGTTGCGCTGAAAAACATAGTAGGCAGGCGGGTGGCTGCGGCACGCCAACGCTCTGAACCAGCACTAACGCAAGATGCACTTTCAGGGAGGCTCGCCAAACTCGGGATTCAGGTCGACCGAGCCGCAATTGCCAAAATAGAAAATGGCCACCGCCATGTACTCGACTACGAACTTAAGGCTCTCGCGAATGCCTTAGGCGTGGATGTCAGTTGGCTTCTTGGGGACAAAAAAGGTTGAAAGATCCAATTCTCAAGCTACGTTCGGCTACGCGGCGGGCCAAGTCGGACGTGGCGAACAAGTTGATCAGTATGTTTCTTCATGAACTGAGTCGAAAGATCAGCCAGAGCTGGTCAGTTAAAGTTGACGGAGAGGAATACGGCAACCTTGTCCGAAAGTGGTTCAATACCCAATGCCCATATTGCTGTTGCGATCTGACGAATACCGAATCCGTAATTGAACATCTCGACGGCATGAATCGATATCGGGTCGGCCTCCATGTACCTGGCAATGTTTTGATGGCGTGCAGAAGATGCAACAGTGAGAAACGCCGTGACGACTCATTGAGAGTGCTGTTGCTTGCTCAATCTGGGTGGGAATCGTTCTTGTCTCACGACGGCACCCGTTGCGTCACTCTCTGCCGCACATGCCGGTATTGGAGGAGTATCTGGAACGATGATATCGAACGAAGACTGCGGCTGAACGAGAACTTGCAGAGAATTCGTTCGTTTCGCAGCGGATTTCCGGAGCTTTTGCAGGTTCTCCCTTCCTTTACACAGACGCATCCAGAGTTGTTGGGCAAACTCTACTCCGATTGTCAAACTTTTGCTGAAATGGAAACCAAGTCCCTCTTGGAAAGAGTTGATTCAGGATCCAAGCCCCAATCTTAAACTGGTTCATATCGTTGGCCAAGGAACGATCTGTCTTTTTAAATACAATAGCCCCCTTCCAGTTCAAAAACACGTAGTTTAGCTCACTGTCTATTGAATTATGTGCGCGCTAGCATGGGATGAGGGTGGTCAGTAGTTATTTTTCATCGCTGGGTTGAACATAAACGGCGAGATCGAAGTGGATAGTGCTATGACCGATCTAATTCCACCTGATGCCACAGCCGATGATAGTCCGACCAACGCTGAACGAGCGTCCTGGGCGGAAGTCGCTTTGCGGGCGTTTGGCCGTCGGACCGGAACTGTCGGAAAGAAGGTAGGAGACGACGAGGCCCCCTATCTGATCATTACCGACCTGCTGGCGGACCTGGCGCACTGGTGTGACCGCAACGACGTTGATCTGCCGTCAGCGCTGGCGAGTGCGGCGCGGTATTACCAGGAAGAGACTGCCGGAGAAGGCAAACAGTTGGGTGGAACCTAAAGGAATCCTTGTCTCCTCATTTTCCTAGCTCCGCCTTCGGCTGCGCGCGAGCCTGCGGCGCGAGGAAGATGTTTTTCTTCTCCCTTCTCCCGGCACTCACGTACCGGGCTACAGACTGTGGCGTCCCCATAGTGGGGACTGGCCAACCAACAGGGCCAAGGCTAACGCGCGGAGCCCACCACCCCTCGAAACGCGACTGTCATCCCAGATTACGCGTGAGCAGCATAATCCTGGAGGTATGGAACCACAAGATGTTGGGTTGGTCTAAGGTGAGGCAACCCTAGATTTTGTGGTGGGCTATTATTCGCTGTACTATCGCCAGATTTCCATTGACTTATCGGCCTGACAGTGATAACATAAGTCATTTAATTGCAATAGCTTAGGAGAGTTCCGTGTACTGCTGGCGGGGATACGGGGAGGGTGAGAAAATGGCTAGTTTTTGGGTCGAAATCGCTGGGATGAATCGGCTAAGTGCTTTAGATCTTGGGATGAAGGGGGAGGGGAGTAGATCTGGTGATCTGGTGATCTGGTGATCGCCGTGATCGTGTGATCGGAAGGCAGATTCCTCGCGCCGTTAATCGAGATCGCAGAACCAGGAAGCATACACAGCCGAGAGCGGCTGCGCTCCACAAATCGAGAAACTCACGCCAAATTGGGATGCGGCGCGTAAGTCTTTTAGATCTTGGGATCAAGGAGGAGGGGGGCCGCGCAAAGCTCGGCATCGCCGGAATCGCCGTGATCGCCGTGATCGGGTGATCGGAGAACAAGAACCACTTACCGCAGAGGACGCAGACGGCGCGAAGGGGAAAGATAGCAGAGGAAAAAGACATCAGAGGAATCGAGGAGCGAATGAAGCAAATTGACGCGGTGGGAAAAGCGGGATCGACGGTCGTAGGCGCGAGAGGCATCGGTGAGAGAGCTTGCGTGCGTACCCCAAAGTCCAATACCCTCACCGTCCGTCCACCGTTGTCCCAACTCGCCTCTAAGTTTCCCCTCGGTAACGCGCACATTTTTGCACCAGAGGATATGCTTAGTTCAACCCTGAACGTTTGGATTCAGCGTGCAACGCCGGATCCAAGACCCCTCGATGTTCGAAATGGAGATCTTCAAAACGAAGACCTTCGACAAGCAAGTTCTCGCGAACCCTCACTGGAACAAATTCGCCTTTATTGATTCGTGATATCTGAAATGGTCGTGAAGTTTTTTTGACTGTTTCGCTTGAACCACATTCGCCCGCGCGTGCGTAAGGAGTTCGTACATGAAGATTCTGCGGTTCGTCCTGCTGTCGGCAATTTTAGTTGTCGCTTCAAGTTTGTCTGGATTTGTGCAAAACGCCGTTGCGCAGAACCGGAGCCAGTCCGGCGCCCGCCCGGATCTGATGTCCGCCTTGTTGGAACTGGACCGCCAGGCTGCGGCCACCAACAGTGACATCAGCCATCTCCAAATCGACAAATGGAAAGGCGGCTGGAAGACCGGCTTTACCACCAGCAGTTCACACAAGAACCAAGCGTCGCAAACGGCGCAGTCCTTGCAGCGTAACCTGCATGGCGGATTGCCGGACCTGATTCGCGACGCGCTGAATTCCCGCGGCAACCTGTACACCACGTTCAAGGTTTATGAAGACGTGGGCCTGGTGTGCGAAGCGTTGGACGGACTGGCCACCACTGCCCATGAGTTCGGCAAGCAAGAGGAGTACGCGCCGCTGGCCACGGACTACAACAGCCTGATTCGTCTGCGCCACGTGCTCTCGACTTACATTCAGCAAAAAGCCGCGGCCGTGGATGGCGGCGGGTCGTCGTTTTCCAGCATGACGTCCAGCGCGTCGCCGGACGGCCTGGGCATGCCCAAGAAAATCATTATTGATGATGGCTTGCCGGACAAGCCGACGAAGTCCGTGGCGGCCAAGAAGAAAAAGACTTCGACCATGCCGTTCAGTAACGGCCAGTAAAGTTTTGCGGGAAGGTGGCCCGGGGGCTTCAGGTTTTGTTCTGAACGCCGCGCCGCTGAAAGGTGTCAACGCCATGGAAGTCTAACGTCTGAAAAAGAATTTACCCCCACAGGAGTGTGCCCATGAAAAAGTTAACGGCTGCAGTCTTTGTCTTCTCTCTCGCTGCTCTCTCACTTCAGGCGAGCGGATTCGCTCAGTCTCACTTGCTGAAGTCCGACTCCAAGTCGCATGACACGGCTGCCGCAACAACAACGGCCGCGTCTCCGTCCACCGCGGCGCCGGCATCATCTTCTTCCACGTCAACATCCATCAAGCCCACGGACTTGAATTCCATGTTGACGGACGCGGACAGCGTGGTTGGCAGTACCAACACCGATCTCGCGAATCTGCGGACAGACAAATGGGCCTCTGGATGGAAGACGGGCTTCATCAAGAAGAGTTCACACAAGCAGCAAGCCAGCCAGGTTGCCGATACGCTCAAGCTCCAGGCCGGCGCGTTGCCGGGCATGATCAGTGACGTGCGTTCGTCGCACGGCAGCGTGGGTGCAACATTCAAGCTGTACAACAATCTCACCATGGTCTGCGAGAACCTGGATATCCTGGCGGAAGCCACGCAGAACTACGGCAAGAAAGACGACTACACCAAGCTCTCTACCGACTACACCAACCTGCTCCGCTTGCGCGCCAGCCTGTCCTCTTACGTCGAACAGCGTGCCGCACTTGTGGACCCGCGCGGCAACGTGTCTTCCTCCAGCACCGCTACCGCGAAGAAGGATGACACCACGGCGCCTAAAAAGCACATCGCCAAAAGTCGTAAAAAGCCGGCATCCGCTTCAGGCCAATAACGAGTTACCAACAAATTCGTGCCCGCCAAGGCAAATCGGCTCCTGGCAACGGGGGCCGTTTTTTTAGGCTATAAGTCCGTTGAACATTCTTGTGGTTTTGTTGTTGGCCTGCTCACCAGCGATAATGTTCTCCGTCAATACAACTGGAAAGGATTCCAAACTTACACCCATGAATATGCGGAAAATATTTACGCTGGCCATTGCGCTGAGCGTTCTCACGCTTTCGGCCTTCGCCCAGCAGGATAAGAGCAAGCGGCCCAGCCCTCCGGGAACGGCGGAAGTCACCCTGAAAGGCAAGGCCATCAAGATTGATTACAGCCGTCCGTTCCTGAAAGGCAGAAAACTTGGGACCGAGCTGGCGCCCTACGGACAAGTTTGGCGCACTGGCGCGAACGAAGCCACCACTCTTACCACGGCTGTGAACCTGAACATTGGCGGAGCCAAAATCCCCGCCGGCACTTACACCTTGTGGACGCTGCCTTCCGCCACCGGATGGAAGCTGATCATCAACAAGCAGACCGGTCAGTGGGGCACCAATTATGACGACAAGCAGGACCTGGTCCGCGTGGACATGAAAACGTCAGCGCTGGCCCAGGCGGTTGAGCAGTTCACCATTTCCTTCGACAAAAAAGGTGACGATTCCGCCAGCTTGGTGCTCGACTGGGAAAGCACTCGCGTGACCGTGGCCGTGAAAGCCGAATAACAGCAGGGAAGTTTCATCGGAAGGCGCAGCTTTGGCTGCGTCTTTTGTTTATGCGTGTAAATTCTGGTGTGCGCGAACGATGTGTGCCAACGATTGATGCGAGAGAAAAGGCTGGTCACGCACAAACGCACGACTGCACATGCTTCAAGATTTATGACTTGATGAAGATGGGGTGGAAACGAACTAGTTGCCGCAGGTCCCGTCAGCGCCAATTGCGAACCGTCCGCCACCTGTGCCCGAGGACGACTTCAAGATAAAGCCGCTCTGATCGGTGGAGAAAGTGCAGCGCCCAGATGCCGTCGATGATTCCGGAGTTCCCGTCAAGGAATAGCCGCGAACCGGCGTGCTGCCGTCGCCCAGCAACTCAAAGATGTATCCGCTCTTTACTCCGCTGAGCAGCGCATCGTCCATGATGATGCAGGAATTGTGCGCCGTGACGGCGGTACAGTCTGTGCCGTTCGGACCCAGTTCCGCCAGGCTCGGCGCAAACCCTTCGTCCGGATACTCGGTGCTGTACAAAGTTTCCGCCATTTGCACGGTGCGCATCGAAGCCACAGCAGCGGCTTCATTGGCTTTCATGCGGGAGTTCACCAAGCTGGGGATGGCGATCGCGGCAATGACCAGAATCACCATAACTACCACCAGCACCTCAACCAGGGAAAACCCTCGGCGGGTGCTGACGCTTGGGGAGAGCGTTATTTTTGTACTTACCATAGGGATTACAACCTAAGTAACTACTGAGAGAGTACCAGCATACCCTAAAAGTAGATTACCGTACTCACATTAATTTCTCTTATCTTGGCCCAGAAACCGTACCTAGACCCCACTCATTATCTAACCTATATAATTTTCAAGCAATTAGGGTCTTTACCTTGGAACTCTCCTGGCCAATACCAATCCGACGGGAACCCCGCAATTTGGTTGTAGCAAGAAAGCGGCCAAATCACCCGGAACTCACCCGAGTCTGCCTGTGTTTTCATGCAGATTTTTGTACTTGATCCCGGTCTCGAACATCAGCCAATCGCCCCCCAATCACCCCGCCGTCCCCGCTTCCTGTTGACAATCAACATCAAGCAGCCTAGGCTGGCCATGGGCAATGCCGCCCCGGGAGTGCACCGGTTTTGACTGATTCCAAAGCAGACGTTCTGCAAGGTACGCTCGACTTGATGGTGCTTAAGACCCTTGAAGCCTTGGGACCTCTGCATGGTTATGGCTTGGCGCGGCGCATTGAGCAGGTTTCAGAGAACCTGCTGCATTTGAATCAGGGTACGCTTTATCCCGCGCTGCTGCGCTTGCAGCAAAAAGGCTGGATCGCTTCGGCCTGGGGCGTATCGGAAAACAACCGCAAGGCCCGCTTCTATACGCTTACCGCTACCGGCAAGAAACAGCTCGTTGTGGAAGCCCGCAACTGGGAACGCATCTCCCGCGTGATGGGGCGACTGCTGAACGGTTTGCAGGAAGCCTGATCAAATCGACCGTGCTGCATGAAGCACATTACAATATGACTTTTAATGAATAACTGGCAGCTCAAGGGACTATTGGGTCTCGATACAATGTTCGGTTCGCAACGCGACGGATGACATCAGCAAGAAACGGGAAGAAAAAGGCTGTGCTGGCACAAGCTAAACAATGGAAGTTTCTCCTGGGTTGCGTTCTTTTTCTGTCTGCAGCCTTTGATCTCTCTTGGGCTCAAGTGCCGCTCAGCGGATCAATGGAAATGGTTTGCATCCCCCCGGTGTTTCTCGACCTGCATCTGAAGCGCATCTCAAATGGTGAGAGCCTCGTGGTGCACATGTGGACAGCGCCGATGAAGGAGTCCTTGGCAAAAAACACCCCACATGAGGCAAGAGGTCAATGGTGCTCTGCCGAAAACCATTGTGAAACAGTGGAAACAAGCATAACGTTCAAGAAATTCAATTTAGAAAAGCAAGCAACCGGGAACTACGTCGTAGCATTTGCCGATGGCCACGAACAGAAGGGGACGCTTAGCGTCGTCAGAAAGCCGTACAAGAAACCATTTCTCTGTATGTAGCTTGTTGGTGTCCGAGTGTTTGGGAAAAGGCTGCTTAACCTGCAACCGTCCATGCAGTTTTGTGGATCTCAATTTCCGTTTTTGACAATGAAGTCTTAAGCGGCGGAACGATCGTCGCCCGTCGCTGGTTTCTCCTCCGGCGCGTGATCGCTCAAAATCACTTCTTCTTGCGGCAGTGGCTGGTTCAACGGCGCGGCTTCCTCTTGGGGGAACGGCAGGAACATGCAAAAGCATGTGCCATGGTTGCCGCCGTCGCGGGTGCTGCGCACGCGAATTGTCCCTCGATGTTTCTGTATGATGCCGGTGCTTACCCAAAGTCCCAGGCCGGTGCCTTTGGCTTCTTTGGTGCTGAAAAATGGTTCGAAGATCTTGGAAAGATTTTCCTGTGGAATGCCCGGACCGTTGTCCGCCACGGTGATCCTTATACCCAGGCGCCGCTGGCTGTCGCGCGACTCGCGTACGCGTATGGAAAGTCTTCCGGATTCCGGCAAAGCTTCCAGCGCGTTGAGCACCAGGTTGGAGAACACTTGTCGGAGTTCTCCCGGAAATGCCGTCAGTTGCCCAACGTCTCTATAGGCGGTCTCTGCCGCAATCTTGTTTTTCTCGATCCTGCTGCCGTACGCGGAGAGCACTTCTTGCACCAGCTGCGGTACATAAATCGGCACCGGCGTGGAAGGTTCACGATAAAAGCCCAGGGTCTGTTTGGTAATGTGGACCACGCGCGCCAGCTCCGCTTCCGCCGTCCGTACATACTCCAGCGAACTCTGCGGCATGCCCGGACTTACCCGCAATATGTACAGCGCGTTGGTTACCGCCGCCAGCGGATTGTTGATTTCATGCGCAATGCTCGCGGCCAGGCGGCCCGTGGCGGCAAGTTTTTCTGAACGCCGCAAGGCTTCTTCCGCCAGTTTGCGCGACGTAATGTCCATGGCCACGCCCAGCATCCGGACCGGCGTCGTGCCGATCATCATCGTGCGTCCGCGTGTCTCCAGCCACTGCACGGTCTTGTCGGCAAACACCACGCGGTATTGCACTTCATATTCGCCGTTGCGGGAAAGCGCGTCCGTAATCAGCCCGTGTACCTGCTGGCGGTCCTCTGGATGTATGCATTCCATCCAGCTCTCGTATTGGCCGTCAAATTTTCCCGGCTCCACGCCATGCAGGCGGGAGATTTTGTCCGTCCACGCCAGCGTTTCCGTGTGCAGGTCCCATTCCCAGATGCCAATGCCCACGTATTGCTGCGCTAGTTCCATGTTTTCTTTGCTGCGTTCCAGCGCTTCCTGTGTGCGTTTGATTTCCGCAATCTGTTCCTGGGCTTCACGGTAGAGCCGCACGTTGTCCGTGGCCACGGACGCCATGTGCGCCAGCTGGACCAGAATGGCTTCGTCATCTTCCGTGAACTCGCCGTTCAGTTTGCCGAACAGCTGGATCAAGCCCAGGTTTCTTCCATCGCGCGTGACCAGGGGCGCGGCCATCCATCCTTGCCGCGTGGATTGTTCATTCTTCATCATCGCGCGCCACGGACGCGTGCCGGCTCCACTGGAATCCAGCCGCACCGGCTTGTTCAAATTGCAGGCCAGAATGAAATTTTCAGAACTCTCCAGCGGAAACGAAAACGCCGGTTCGCCTTCCGCGACAGAAACACACGTCAGGCTGCGGCTCCAGGCTCCTTTGGCCAGCAGCGTGGTAAACGATTGCCGTGCGCCAATGATGCTGCGCGCCTGGTCGGTGATCGCTTGCAGCACCGAATCCAAAGTCAGCGCGGCGTTGATTTGTACGGACGCTTCCGCCAGCGACCGCAATACGGCCGTGCGGTGTTGTTCGGCGGCCAGCGTGTCCAGTGAGTCGCGATAGAGCCGCGCGTTGTCCAGCGCATTTGCCGCCTGGCGCGCGTAGAGTTCCACCAGCCGGGATTGCCGGTCGCTGGGGCTGTGCGGCTGGCGGAAGAATGTCACTACCACGCCCAGCGGCTCGCTGCGCGCATTCATGATCGGCATGCTGAACACGGCGCGAAAATTAATTTCTTTCGCCGCGTCCATGAAAGGGAAGTACGTCCCCGGAGCCAACAGGTCTTCAATTGAAACCCGCTCTTCCAGGGAAAAGAACGACGCCGGAAACTCTCCGAAAACCTTGATCTGCTCCGGCGTGAACCCGGCGTAAGTTTCCACGCGCAGCGCTTTGCTGGTACGTTCCGGCAACACCAGCAGCAATGCCAGGTCAGTTTTTTGCAGCGTCGCCACGGACGTAAGTACGTCATTGAGCAACCGTTGGAGTTCCAGACTGCTGGAAAGCCGTACGCTCAAATCGTGAAAGCGCCGCAGGTCCGTGCGTTGTGATTCCAGTTCGTCGCGCAGACGCGCCAGGTCCGTGCTCAACCGTCCGGCCAGCATTTCCGCCGCCGACCATTTTTCTCTCGCGTAACCTACCAGCAGCGCGACTACAACCAGCAGCAACGTCCACAGTTTTAAATCTCTGGGTTGGGCCGCGGGCAGGTAGAGCGTGGCAAAGATGTTCATGGCGGCGGCGTTGAGCACAACCGCGGCCAGCGCCATGCGTATGCCGCCTATCGCCGCGGAAAGCACCGCGGCTGCGGTAAAGAATGTGCCGAGTCCAGGATGGAAGAACGAGTGTATGTAGCTGGTGAAAATCCAGGCGGCAACAGGCAGAAGAATAGTGATGACCCAAGAGACCACACGAAAGCGAGGCGTGGGGGAAGGAGGTATCGCGTTTCTCCTGTTGCAAACCTTATTAAGACGCTTGTTGGATTAAGACCTTGTGAGCATAGCACGCAGAATTGCTCGCGGAGGCAGTCAGTTGGTCTAGTTCGTAAGGACGGGGCAGTGTACTGTCCGGATTTCAGATAAGCTTGTCCGATCTCGAAAAAGCCGATCTGCGGTTCGCCCGACCTAATTTTCCAAAACTGTCATCTTGAGCGAGTCCGAGGAAGCAAAGCGACTGAGGGCGAGTCGAAAGATCCCGACGTCGTGTCCTTTGCCATGTAGTTTCAAGGCGTTTCACCGAAGAACAGCGGACCACAAGTGCTCATATTTCCCAGCTTTTGGTTTTTTTGTTCCGGTCAGAGCGAGGAATCCGGCCCCTGCGCGCTACCTTTGGCAATTCGGGCAATAGTGCGTGCCGCGTCCGCCGACCACGATTTTCTTAATCGGCGTCTTGCACTTGAGGCATGGTTTGCCTTCGCGACCGTACGCGCGATGCTTGATCTGGAAATAGCCCTTTTCGCCGTCGGCGTCAACGTAGTCAGAAACGGACGACCCGCCGGCGGCGATAGCTTCCTTGAGTACCTGCTGCAAAGCTGCATGCAGCTTCTTGAGTTCGGCCGTGGTAAGAGTATTCGCCCGGCGGCGCGGACGGATTCCGGCCCGGATCAGGCTTTCGTCGGCATAGATATTTCCCACGCCATGTAGAAACTTCTGGTTCAGCAATGCCGCCTTGATGAATGCGGAACTCTTGTGGAAGAGCCGCGCGAATTCTTCCTGGGTAATGGTCGTCGGCTCAGAGCCAGGACCGCTAAACCCTGTCTGCCGGACTTCCAACCGTCCAAAGCGGCGCGGATCGACAAATCGCAACTCCCTGCCGGAAGCCAGCTTGGCGATCAGATGAGTATGTTTCGCGGTTTCGGTTTCCGCCGTCGCCACCAGCATGCGTCCGGTCATCCCCAGGTGGACGATGAATTGGGAGTTCTTGTGGCTCTCGGGTCTCCCGGAAGCCGCACCGCGATCATTGCTCGGGTGCAGATGAAAAACAATATGCTTGCCCACGCGGTGAACGCGCTCAATGGCCGCGCCTTCCAGCGTGCGGACAATCTCCGCCGGCTTGGACTTCAGCGGCTCTTTCTTGTTGCCGACCCACACGGAATCGATGCGGTCTCCGGCAACGCGCTTGTGCAGTCCGTTGGCAATGGTTTCGACCTCAGGTAACTCTGGCATGTTTTTTCGTAAGCGTCCTGATCAATTATCGCAGGAACAATCCTCTGTTCTGAAAACGGCGGCTCAATTAAGCTGATGCTTGGATTGTTTGGTTGGAATCAAGTCCGGCTTTCAAGGTGGCGCTTCTGAACCCTTTTGACAAACGTACCGCCAAGGTCCTGTTCACGGCGCTGGTATTTGCCGTGGGACTTCTCTTCTTTTATGCCGCGTGGCGCGCGCTGCTGGCTTTTGTTTTTGCCATCTTTTTCGCCTACCTGCTGGAAGCTCCGGTGGCTCGTGTCCAAAAACTGCTCCGTGGCTCGCGCGGTGGGGCCATCACCATTGTCTACCTGATCTTCATCGGACTCCTGGTGGTGGTGTTCGCCATGGCTGGCCCCCCGGTCGCCCGGGAAGCTCAGTTGCTTCGGCAGACCGCTCCAGAAATGGCCAAGAACATTAGCCCGGAGAAAATCGTCCAGCAGTTTGGTGCACAGCGCGGCTGGAGTGAAGAAACCATGAAGACGCTGATGGGCTTTTTTACCGACCACAAGTCGGAAATCATCAGCGCCGCGCAAAAGCTGGTGGTCAGCGCGGCCACCACCATCCAGGACATGTGGTGGTTGCTCCTGGTCCCAATTCTGGCGATTTTCTTTTTGCTCGATGGCGACAAGTTCGGTCAGATGATCGTGCGCGCCGTGGAAGACACGCGCAATCGCGCCATCGTGGCTTCCACCGTGGACGCCATCAATTCCATGCTGGGCGCGTTCATCCGCTCGCAAATCACGCTGGCGGCGCTGGCCGTGGTGGTGATTACGCTGGTCCTCTGGATCATGAAAGTGCCGTACGCGCTGGCCCTGGGCCCGGCGGCCGGCGCGCTGGAGTTTATCCCCGTGGTGGGTCCGATCATCGGAATCGTGGTGCTGATGGCCGTGGGCTTCATGGCCGGCTACGGACACCTTTTTGGGCTACTCATGTTCCTGGTGGCATGGCGCGGCATACAGGATTACATCACTTCGCCGCGCATCATGGGCAGCACCTTGGAGTTACATCCGCTGGCCGTGTTGTTCGGAATATTTGCCGGTGGCGAAGTGGCGGGCGTAATCGGCGTATTTCTTTCCATTCCGGTCATGGCCACGTTGCGAATCTTCTGGCACACATGGCAGAAGCAGAAGAAGATGTTGGTAGGCGAACAACACGCCTCGTAAGTTCGCCTGATTCGAAAAACGATTTCAACGTAGAGACGTGGCACTGCCACGTCTCATTTTTTATCTCTTCATCCGTGTGAATCCGCGGTAAGTTTTGCTCTTATCCCAGAAACTTCAAGAAGTCTTTCGGACTACTCTTCTCAAATCCTGGAAAAACTTTCTGCAGATTGTCCGTTCCTAAATGGCGCGTGAGTGATTCGCTCAAGACTTGTCGGAAGTCAGTAGTCACGGCCAGGTCGCGGCCTTCGTAAAGCTGACCGGCTTGTAGTCCGGGCCAGCGGCCGTAAATCTTTCCACCCTTCACCGGTCCGCCAAGCACAAACATGACGTTGGCATGACCGTGGTCGGTGCCGCGGTTGCCGTTTTCGCGCGCGGTGCGTCCAAACTCTGACATGGTCACGATCACCGTGTCTTCGGCGAGATCACCCAGATCAGTCCAAAAGGCGGCAATGGATTGCGAGAACTCCCGTGTCAGGTTGGCGATCTGGCCTTGCACGCTGCCTTCGTTCACGTGGTGGTCCCATCCGCCAATGTCGGCAAAGGCCACTTCCACACCTAGGTTGGCTTTGACGAGTTGCGCGACTTGGCGAAGGCTGTCACCGAAGCGTCCGCGCGGATAGTCGGCGCCGGCGGCGGGCGTGTATTTTTCCGGATCGGCCGACTTCAACATTTTTACGGCTTCAAACGTTTCGTTGCCCGTACCGTGCAGGACCGAATCCACGGACTGTTCGTACATGGCTTCAAAAGTATTGCTGGCAGCGTTGCCTGCCGGCCCGCGTCCGCCGACAGCGAAGCTGCGAATATCTGACATGGCCACCGCCGGAACTGATCCAGCCAGCGTGCGCGGCACGGCTCCGCCCATGGCCACGGCGCGGAACGGCGATGCCTGCGGTTCTTTCAGCCCGCCCAGCGCGCGATTGAGCCAGCCGTCCTCGGTGGACTTGACACCGGGCGTGCCGGATTCCATATAGTCCTGTGCGTCAAAGTGCGAACGTGTGTTGTCCGGCGATCCGGCAGCGTGGACGATCGCCAGATGTTTCTGGTCCCACAGCGGCTTGAACGCGGACATCGATGGATGCAGCCCGAAGAAGCCATCAAGATCGAGCACGCTCTGGCGCGGGATCGCGATGTTAGGACGCATGGCGTAATACGCCTGCTCGCCGTGCGGGACAACAATGTTCAGCCCGTCCGCGGCGCCGCGCTGGAAAAGGACAATGAGACGCTTCTTGCCCGGAGCGGCAGTTTCTGCGGCGTAAATGGCGCGCGTAAGAAACGCGGGAACAATGCTGGTGCCGACGATGGCAATTGCGCCGTTCTTCAGGAAAACTCTGCGAGTAATGGACATGGCGTTACCTTTTCTGGAATTCCGGTGAGCCCATGATTAATCCGGCGATAGCGCCGGCGTTGGGTGTGCGATTGGGGTCATCCAATTTGCGCTGCGTGACCGTGGGATCATTCAATTGTTTTTGCATGACAGCATGCGTTTGCGGAGAAACGTCACCCGACAAGATTCCTTGTTCCAAAACAGCCAGCGCGGCGTCGGAATCCGCCGGCGTGGCCCCGTTCAACAGAATTTTCTGGTCCACCGCTGTACCTTGAAGCTTGCCGCTGCCTAGTTGCAGCGCAAAGTTCATGCGGTTGAGTAGCGCGGAAGAATTCACCCACGCGTCGCTTTTCATGGAATAACCCGTGGGCGGTTGCATCCCGTGGAGCGGCATGCCCATGCGGTTGAGGAACTGGACCATCGGCAAAGCGTTCTGAACGTCTGCTCCGGAAGCGCGCGCCGCGGACGCCACGAATTCCAGCGGCGTTTTTACCTTGGCGCGGTACGCATCAGGCGCCCAGAATTCCGGCGACTTGAACATGGTGCGCAGCACTTCCTTGATGTCTCCGTCTTTCTTCATGAACGTTTCCGCCATGCGATCGACCAGCGATTGCGGCGGATTGTCCGACACAAAGCGCATGGCTAGCTTTTTAGAAATGAATTTGGCGGTGGAAGGATGGTGGGCCAGAATGTCCAGCATTTCCATGCCTTCGCCTTCACCGTGATTGCCGATCTTGTGGCCCAGCACGTGTTTGTCGCCTGGTTCATGTGTGCGTTCGTTGAATTTGAAGCCGCCGCCTTCCTGCGGTTTTTCAATACTCCATCCGGTAAGGACTTTGGCCAGTTCGGTCACGTCTTTCTGGGTGTAGCCTCCGTCCACGCCAAGCGTGTGCAGTTCCATGATTTCGCGTGCGTAATTTTCATTCAGCCCGCTTGGCCGGTTCTTGTTCTGCTGAGGACGCGGGAAGCGCTGATACCGGCCGCGATAACGGGGCCGGCCTCCAGGACCGAAGACCGCCAGTTCTGAATTCGGGCCCACGCTTTGCCAGTTGTCGAGATAGAAGAGCATGGCTGGGCTTTTTGCCGTGGCGTTCAGCAGGTCCTTGAACTTGCCCAGCGCGTGCGGACGGATCACATCGCGTTCATACGCGGTGATCATGTAACGGTCCGGGCCTTTGCCGATGAAGACGTTGAAGTGGTTGTACCAGAAGTCGGTCATCACTTCGTCGAGCTGGCGTTCGCTGTAAACTGCGCGCAGCATCTTGCCTTCAGACAGTTCACCACCGACTACCATCTGAGGGTTCACAATGGCTTCCACGGTCTCCTGATTTTCCGGCTTCATGCCTTCCACCAGTTTGAAGACCTTGCCGCCACGGTAGCTGTCCGCCATGTCCATGCGTTCCTCCGGCGTCATCTTCAGGATGGCCTTGTAGCGGTCGTCAGGCGGCATTTGCAGCAGACGGTCATCGGATTTTGCCAAGTCAGTAAACATCGCGTCAGCTTTTTGTTGGGAAGCTCCAGACTGAGTTGACGGACTCGCTGGCGGTTGCGGTTTGGCGGCGGCCCCCGGTTTCGGCTGAGTCGCTGGATTCGGCTGCGCCGCTGGAGCGGAAGCCGGAAGCATGTTGTTGCCCGGCGTGCTCGTGCTGTTGCTGGGTTGCGGACCTGTGCCAAGATCGGCATACATAGCGTCTTCACGCTGCTTTTGTTTGGCTTTGCGCTGCGCCGGGGTGAGAGACGAATCGTCGGCCGCCGGTTTGGAGTCAGACTGCATGTCGCCTGATGCCTTGGACATGTCAGCGTTGGTATTATTCGAAGATGTGCTGTTGCCTGCTTGGTTCGAAGCTAGTTGGTTCGAAGCTGCCTGGTTCGAAGGAAGCTGGTTCGAAGCCGGCGAGTTCTTCACCGGCTGGTTGTCGCCGTTTGGTGCGCCGGCATTCTGCTTGCGTTCCTGGCGCTCTTCGCGCTTCATCACCTGTGCTTCATACACGGCGCGCTTGGCTGGATCGTGGGGAAGACCTTTGCGTCCGTTTTCAATGGCCTTCACAACTTGGGGTGGCGGAAAATTGTCCACCATTTCGCGGGTGCTCATCTTCAGCGTGCGAAAGCGTTCCAACCGCGCTTCCAGGCCGCCGTCTGCAATCTTGTCGGGGTGAAGCTGCTGGTCAAACCATTTGTCCAGCCCCACAGATCGGACGCGTTCCACGTCACTGGGGCGAATGCCGAAAGTAAACCGATTCAGCGCATGGACGATCTTTTTATCGTCGTCCATCTGAGCGGCAGCAGTCTGGGACTGGTTCTTCTTTTCTTTCTTGTCCGCGGCAACCAGCAAGGCGGCCGAAATCATGGTGACTAAAGAGAGTAAAACCAGTGCCTTACGCGTGGCGGGCATAGCAACTCCAGAGCTGAGGTTTTCCAGAGGATATTAACCCGATTTTGCCGGAAAGTTGTGGACCCGAAGGGATTACGTTAGGAATACCCTTCCGCGGGTGGTGCGGTGGTTGAGCTCGGAGACCAGGTGGTCAATGTCCGTGGGAGAAATGTTGCACGGGATGGAAGGATCAAGGAACGGTTTGCGCGTGCGCTCCAGTGACGATGCCCACGGTCGCGGCGGCGACATCAAAGAAACAGCGTCACGCCGTAACTGTATCAGCAGGGACTGCACCACGTCCGCATCAAGTTTTGCAGGGGCTAGCCAACTGAGTTGCGCGGCGGCTTCACCTAAAGTCATTTTTTTGCGGTACGGACGTTCGCTGAGCATGGCGTCAAAGGTGTCCGCCACGGCAACGATCTTTACCGGCATGGACATTTCGTCATTACGCAGGCGATCCGGATAGCCGGAACCGTCCGCGCGTTCATGGTGCGAGCGCACAACTTCCGGAACATGCGGCCAGGGGAATTGCACCGTCGAAACAATCCGGTGACCAACCACGGTGTGGTCCGCCATCTCCTGGAACTCACCCGAATCCAGCGCGCTGGGTTTGGTAAAGATGTGCTTGTCCACGGTGACTTTGCCAATGTCATGCAGATAGCCAGACGCGCGCATCTCGCCGACTTCAGTCGGATTCAGCCCGAGCGCTTCTGCCATGCCAGCGGAGTAGCGTCCCACGCGGAGCGAATGGCCGTGCATCTCCTTGGACTTACTGTCGATGGTGGCGGCGAATCCGGCAAGCGCGTCGTCCCAGAAAGAGTGGACGGACGCGATCAGCTTTAAGTTTTCCGCGGTGCGCTCTTCCAGGGACATAAGCAGTTGATGGTTGTAAATGGCCAAGCCGATGAACGGAGCCAGATCTCCCACCTGTTTGAGGTTTTCAGCGGAATATTCCGATCCGCCTTCACGCTCGCCCAACAATAAAGCGCCAATCAGTCTTCCGCGTACGCGCAACGGCACCACACACCGGAACCAGACGCTGGAAATGTTTCCCGTAGAACTAAGGAAAATGTCACTACGGTCGCGGCTGATGCGCTGCGGTCCAGGCGCGCCGAGAAGCGCGTGCACGTGCTTGGGCATCAAGGGGAAAACGGCGGTCTGGGGGAAGACGGCGAAGCCGGCGGCAGCGATGGAACTAAGCATGGCCGGTTTTTCCTGGAAGCGGAAAAGCGCTCCGGAACTGGCCTGGACGGCAGCCATTACAACTTCCAGCGCGGCAGCAGCCGTGGTGGCAAGGTCTCTCTCGCCCGTAAGGACTGGTCCCAGTTCAGCCAGCACCTGGGAGGCGAGTAAAGGAGGTCTACTTGTAACGAAGGGGTCGGCCAAAATGTGTGGCGCGAACTCCAGAGCAAGTTGAGAGTAACAGCTTAGGAGAGGCTTATAAAGACTTAGTACCGTAGTGGTAAACAGAGGCGGAACCAAGCCTTGCCGCTGATTCAAGCAGATGAGGGCAGGACGGTAAGCGAGGCAATCCGCAAGGTACTTAGTCCCGGCCCCAGATTACTAGCCCGCACTTTCCATCTCTAGTAGCGCAGCCTTGCGCTTGAGGCCCCAGCGATATCCAGCCAGACTGCCGCTCTTCTGCACCACCCGATGGCACGGGACCACCACAGCTACCGGATTGGACGCGCACGCGCTGGCCACAGCCCGTACGGCGCGGGGCTTGCCGATGGTTTTGGCCACGTCGGTATAGCTGCGCGTTTCACCGCGCGGGATTTGGCGCAGCGCTTTCCATACAATCTGCTGGAACGCCGTCCCTTGTACATCAAGCGGGATCTTGATGGCCGCTGGCTTGCCACGCAGCAATTGTTGGACTTGCTCGGCAACGGACGCGAGTTCGTGGTCGTTGCGCGTAAATTCAGCGGCAGAGAATTCCTGTTTCAGTTCGCGAACCAGAGCAGCTTCACTGTCGCCAAAACGGACGGCGCAAACCCCGCGCGGCGTGGTCGCCACCAGTAGCTTACCGAGCTCACTCGCCACCACGGAGAAAGCAATCGGCACGCCCTCTCCCTTGCGTTTGAACGCCGACGGCGTCATCCCCAGTTGCGCGTTAACCGATTCATACGCCCGGCTGCTGGAACTGTAACCGGCTTCGTAAACGGCATCTGTAATGCGGGATTCGGTTTGCAAAGCACTGCGAAATTTTCCGGCACGGCGTGCTTGCTGATACTGGCGCGGACTGATACCCAGCGTCCGCTTGAAAAGGCGCTGAAAGTGGAACGGGCTCAAACTCACGTGGCGAGCAATCTCGCTGAGAGTAAGCGTAGTCTCGTTGTCGGTCGCCGTTGTTTTGTCAATGTAGCGGCAGGCAGCGTTGACTTTTTCGATTTGAGCGTTAAGGTCCGCCGGAGTACACCGGCGGCACGCGCGGTATCCGGCTTTCTGGGCCTGTGTGGGCGAACCAAAAAACTCCACCATCTCGCGCCGCGGACGCCGGCTGGGACACGATGGCCGGCAGAAAATTCCGGTGGACTTCACCGCGTAAACGAACTGTCCATCGGCTTTCAGGTCACGGGCCATGACCAGGGCCCACATATTGTTGCTGTTGATCGCCACGATTTGCATTCTATCCTCCGCTACGAGAACCAGAGTAGTGGAAACAGAAAAATGCGCCTATCCGCGGATTGCGGTCAAAAGTCTGCGTCAAAAGACTGCGGTCAGGAGTTTTCTCGAGACGCCCGCCCCGCCGGGGCGCAGCGTCCAGTGGGGGCCGTGGTTGTCCTCTTGGAATGCTTTTGTCTACTTAGTCCCCAGTACCTGCGTACTGGCTTGCAGCTTTCTCAGTCCGCGGATCCAGCGGTCGTAGTCGTTGGCTTTGTTCTGGAAGAATTTCGCTACTTCAGGATGCGGCAGGATCAAAAACTTTTCGTCGGCGATGCCTTTCACCACGTCCCCAGCGACCTGTTCCGGCTCGATGGCCGTGTCCAGCAGGAACGCGCCACCGGCAAATTCCGCGCGACGCAGCATGTTGGTCCGTACGCCCTGTGGGCACAACGCCGAGACGCGGATTCCGCGGTCGCCATACGTGATACTGAGCCACTCGGCAAAGCTGAGCGCCGCGTGCTTGGTCACGGCGTAAGGCGCTGATCCAATCTGGGTCAGCAATCCAGCAGCCGATACGGTCTGCACCAGGTAGCCTTCCTTGCGTTCCAGCATTTGCGGTAGCACGGCGCGAGCGGCGAATACGTGCGACATCACGTTCACGTCCCAACTGCGTTGCCAGTCGGCGTCCGGCGCTTCTTCGCCACCAGCCACGCCAATGCCCGCGTTGGAGCAGAAAATATCCACCTGGCCAAAATCCTTGGTCACGGTTTCCACCAGCCGCGCTACTTCGCGCTCCTGGCCCACGTTCGCCGGAATGGAAACGGACTTGATTTCACTCGCCACTTGTTGCGAGCCCTGCACGTCAATGTCTGACACGATGACGGCTTTGGCGCCCTCCTGGGCGAACCTGTGGCACAACGCGCGGCCAATCCCGTTGGCCCCGCCGGTTACGATCACAACTTTGCCTGCGATTTGCATGTGAAAGAAGATAATTCGTTTCTACTGTATCCTTCAAATGCCCGGAAAGTTTTTCGCCGGCCGGAGCCCGTTTCGCATGACCACTTTTGCTATTGGCGTTGATCTCGGCGGCACCAACCTGCGTATTGCCGCCGTGGACGAATCCGGAAAAATCCTCGACCGCATCACCACCAGCACCGCTGTCGGTGGCAGCCGTGACGGCGTTATCGACGACATGTGCCAGGCCGTCCGGGCGGTCCAGTCCAGGCTGGCATCCTCAAAGCTGCTGGGAATCGGCATCGGCGTGCCCGGAATCATTGACCTGCATACGGGCATGTTGCGCCAATCACCGAATCTTCCTGGATGGGAAAACTATCCTGTGCAACAAGAGATCGAACGCCGGCTCGGAACAAAAGTCTTCTTGGAAAATGACGCGAACGCCGCCGCTCTGGGCGAACAATGGCTGGGCGCCGCCGCCGGATTTGAAAGCTCCTGCATGATCACCATGGGCACCGGCGTTGGTGGCGGCCTGGTATTCGACGGAAAAATATTTCACGGCATGCTCGGCATGGCCGGAGAAATCGGTCACGTCAACGTGGAGCCGGAAGGCGCGCCGTGCGGGTGCGGCAGCCGCGGATGTCTGGAGCAGTATGCGTCGGCCACCGCCATCAAACGCATGGCTACGGAGGCAGCAAACTCCGGCCTGGCGCCGCGTCTCGCGCAGGCCATCAAGGACGATCCGAATTTCGATTCCGCCAAGGTTTATGACCTGGCCATGTCCGGCGATGCGCCTTCGCAGGAAGTGTTTCGCCGCGTGGGGACCGCTCTTGGTATCGCTCTCGCCGGCCTGATCAACATTTTCAATTTGCCCATCTATGTGATTGGCGGCGGCGCCGCGGCATCATGGGACGCATTTACCCCTACCATGTTTGAAGTCGTGAGGAAATATTCTTACATCTATCGCGCAACTTCTGCCCCGGAAAGCCCGCGCCAAAACGTGGGTACCGATCGCGAGCAAAGCGCGCTCACAGCGAAAGTCACTCGCATCACGCGCGCGTCTCTTGGTGGTGACGCCGGATTGATTGGCGCCGCGCGGCTTCCGATTTCCGCTATGCTGGGTTCTTAAGTAAAACCTTAATCACTCACGTCGCGTGATCCTTGGAAAAATATTTTCAAAAACCAGCTTCCCGCTCTTGCTTTCGCCGTCTAGTGCGAGCGTATACTTCTCGCGTCAGAGAAAGCACCAGCCATTGGAATTTGTCTGACAAACTAATCAGGGTCAACCTCAGGGGTCTCCGGAGGAAAGACTAAAACTCAAAGCGTTACATTTCCAGGATTAACGTTGGCATCCGGCTCTTGCTTACGCTGTTCGCCTTTGCGCGACGGTGAAAAGCGCGACGGTGCAAAGAAAGTAACGCGAGTTTCCTGTTCTTTGGCCTTGTATAGCCCCCGCCCAATCGAGCGGCCAGCCCCAGTCATCGCCCGGTCAGGACGGAACACTAAACCTGCGCAGTAACCAACGCTTTTTCGTTTGAGCTGTTGTTTTTCCCCCTACCTTCCGAACGCGCCGCTCTGGCGCAAGAAAATCAGGAGTTGTATTATGGCAACTGCACCAAAAATCACTCCGATCCGTGAAGTTGAAAATATTCTGGCATTCAGGACCAAGGTTGGCGCTGAGACCGTACGCGGCGGCGAGACAAAAGAACTGGGCACGGTTGAAGTTGCCCGCTTTGACAAGATCCGTCTGGTGTGTGACGAGCGTATTGGCTCCACCTGCAATGTTCTGGTGCGCCTCACCATCATGGAAGGCAATGAACTGGTGGCCTTCCTGGATACGGTGATGCTGACCCCGCATGCTCAGTTGACCCGCGTGTATGACGTTCCTGGAACCAAGCTCAACGTGGCGATTGATGGTATTGGCTCGTCGAGCACCCAGGGCTCGGTGGACGTTCTGATTTACGGCCAATTATGAGCTGACAAGCTGTTCTTACAAAAATAAAAGCGCACCGTACGCAGGTGCGCTTTTTTGTTTTTGCAGGATTTCTGTTATCTGCCCGGCTATGCCGCGCGGCGGGCCATTCTGTCCAGTTCAATCCCGTCCAGAGCGCGCCATAGGGCCTTGGCTACGCGTTCGGCCGCATCCAGCGCTTTTTCTTGCAGGGGAATGTTCGGACCCTGGACTTGTTTTTCCAACTGCTCGCTCCACACCAGGGAGTGATAAACGTCCGCGGACTGGTGATGGGTAAAGTACGCGCAGGTTGCGTCATTAGCGGCGTAGTGTTTCTTCAATCCCACGGCTTTTTCTTCCGCGATGCGCGGGACCTGCGATTCGTAAGCGTAGAAAGCCGCCAGCGCTTCCGCCGCCGATCCCTGCCGTGCGATGTTTTCGAATGTGGCAATCAGCTCGTCAATTTCCGGCAGCGGGTTCGCGTTGGCCACGGCCGAACGGTCCGCTCCCATGCCTTCCGCAAAGTCCAGCCACAATTCCGCGTGCGGACGTCCGTCCGCCGAGTCTGCGCCTTCTTCTTCCGCGCGGTTCCGGGCCACGGCTTCCGTCAGCCGGACGTCGCCCTGCAAACGGCACTCAAACATTTCCAGATATTCCGGGAACAAAGCCACGTGGTGAAAATACTGCAGCGCATAGGCCCGCAGGTCTTCACGTGTGAGTTCGCCCTTGGTCCAGGCTTTGTAGAAAGGATGGCAAAGAAGATCGTACTTGGCGATGCGGGACTCAAGTTGCTTGCGAAAATCGTTGAGGGTCACGGGGAACGTCCTTAATTGTGATTTGCGGCTTGGCAGCAATATACGCGAATGCCTCCGCTGTGTTCAACTCCCCGCGCGGATTTCTTCTATTGCAGCAGTTGCCGGGCAACCGTGCAATACAGGTCAATGGCCTCATGCAGCTGCTTTTTGGAAATAAATTCGCGGTCCGTGTGCGCCACGTGGATCGATCCTGGTCCCAGTAGCACCGGGGTTCCCCATTTGCTTAGCGCGGGGATGTCCGTGGTGAACGCCGCCACCATGCTTTCCACCCCCGGTACCGTTCGCAATTTGACGAAAGGAATCTCCAGCACGAAGTTAGCCTCCGCCAGCCCTACAACCGCCGTGGTGATCTCTTGGCGCAGTACGTCCGAGGCTCCCACCAGACGGTACAGTAACTGCGCGCGCGCATGATCGGGAATCACATTCGGCGCGCGACCGCCTTCCAGCAGACCTATATTTAGCGTGCACGGGCCAACTTCAGGATTGTCCGGCAATTTCATGGCGCGCAGTTTTTCCAGAGCGGTAAGCAGCTTGTCGATGGCGGATTCACCCAGGTGCGGGTATGCCGAATGCGCCATCTTTCCTTTGCCTGTAAGCTCCACGCGCAACGCGCCTTTCGACGCCACGGCGATTTTATTTTCTGTTGGCTCACCGTTGATCAGGAACCGGCTGCCCGGCGAATGCTCGTTGGCGACCTTTGCTCCCAGGCTGTCGCGTTCTTCGCCCACCACAAACAGCATGCCTACCGGCGCGCCTTCCTGCCTCAGGCGCTGGCAGGCGGCGATCTGCGCGGCGATGATTCCCTTGGCATCGCACGTACCGCGTCCGTACAGGTTGTCCGCGTCTTCTGACGATGGAATGAACGGCGGCACCGTGTCCATGTGCGTGGAAAAGACAATCTGCGGCGTCACGCCGTCAATGGTCGAAAACACGTTGAAGCGCTCGTGCTCCACCGGAATCTTGTGTGTGGTGTAGCCCAGCCGGCAAAGCTCATCGTAGAGTTCGGCGCCCACTGCGCCTTCATGACCAGAGGTGGATTCAATGTCAACGAGTTTGCGGGTCAGCCGTATGGGGTCCATATTCGAGTGAGCGACTTGGATTACTGGAATAGTGCGCTATCAAGAATAAATGGTTAGGCCCGCATTGCAAAAATCTCCGCACGTTTGCGAATGAAAGCTCGGGCTCAGTACCCCGGTGGTAGACCGTCCGGCAGATCGCCCAGCGGATCATCGATCTCCCGGTAGGCACGTTTCACAAAGACGTCAAGGAAGTAGCCCTGGAATTCTTCCGCGCCATTCGCTGGTACGCCGATCATGCCGGCAAATTCGGCGCCTTGTTTGCCAAGCGCTTCAGCAGTTTGCTCGGCCGTCATGCCTTTCGCCTTGGCATCTTTCACACGCAAGAGCGTTTCTTCAAACATCCGCAGGGTATTGTTCAGGAACTTTTCGCCTTCCTGCGCCGCGCCGTGACCGGGAATGATCCATGCCGGCTTGAGGGCGGCGAAATGTTTGAGCGTGGCGATCCATTCCGCGGGATACGTTCCGCCGATAGCGTAAGGATAAGGATCCAGCAGGATGTCGCCAGTGATAAGGATCTTTTCCCTGGGCAGAAAAATGTACGTGTCGCCGGGCGTGATCGCGCGCGCGTGCAGCACCTGGATTTCGCGGCCGCCCATGTGCAAGGTCAACGCGTCAGAGAACGTCACGTTAGGCAGCGTCTTGTGTAGCGTCTGTTTTTGCTTAAGGAAGTTGCGGTCCACGGTAAGACGTTCCTCAGCGGCCTTGATGCGTTCTTCGCTGGCCCCTTTGGCCTTGATCGCCGCAATTTGCTTTTCAAACTGATCGAGAAATCCCGGCAGGTCTTCTTTGAGTCCGTGATCGTTCCAGCGCGGCTCCACGTCGCGCATCATTTCAAGGTTCTTTTCGTGGCTGATCATCTGCAATCCAGGGTTGGCTTCCAGAA